>JAYTXB010000269.1:0-4290 GCA_043743205.1 Schlesneria sp. | reverse complement strand
TTAATGTAGGGTGGGCATCGCCCACCACAATCAAAGGTGTATTGGTGGGCAGTGCCCACCCTACCTGAAGTATGCGATCTGATTATTTGTGCAAAGCCGCCGTGAGGCCCCGGGTTCTTCGCCGAGAAGTCCGGGGCCTCACGGCACCCGGCTCACCAAACTTCGACAGTGATTGATGCGCCGCTCCTTAGCACGGATGGCAAGGCCGGAGCACGGATGAGGAACAAGCAACGGCTCTCGGATCACCTCGACCAGAAGTGCGATCGCGCTTGTGATTGATGCGCCGGTCCTCAGTGTTCGCCTGAGTCAAGTGCGGCGATTGCGCCAGACGGCGACGGCTGCTTCGAGTTGTTCGCCCCAAACTTTGTTGAGGTCTTCCGGGGTCGGAACGTGTCCGTGTCGGACCTCGCCGAAGTACCAGCAACAGGCTTTGCCGAGTGAGAACGTGTACGCAAACGCCATCGCCGCGTTGGCGGTCTGACCGAGGATCGGGATCAGCTTGAGCGGAGCCTTCACCGCGAACCGCAACGCCACTTGACCCGCCGCTGCCCCCGCCATTTTCGTCAGCAGCTCGACGTTCATCTTCTGGTCGTACAAGTCGGCGAGGACGTAAATCAGTCTCGTTTGCAGAGCCATCACGGCGGGGATATCGACCAACGGCAACGGCGTGGCGGCCGCCGTGGCCGCGAGACTGCTGTACTTGATGATGATCGGCAGCGCTTGTCGCGCGGTGAGGTCGGCCAGCGATCGTCGTACGTCGTCCAGATGCAACAACGCTTGTCGGCATGCGGCGGGGAGAACCTCGACCAACGCCTCTTCGAGCCGTCGCCCACCGAACTCGGGCTGAGCAAACCCTTCCTCGGGCTTGGTCAGGTCGAGGGGAACGATCCGATCAACGAGGCCGCTGAATCGCTCGGTCTGCTCGATGAGCGACCGCCGCAAGTTGGGATTGAGAGTCGAGGGCTGAGGAATGAGGGACGACGACGACGAGGGTTCACTCTCGGACTTCGGCTCTGCCCCTCCACCCTCCACAAACGGGTCCGGGTCGGGATGTTGCTCGAACGGATAGGCTTCGTGGAGACAAGTGAGCGCCAGTACTACGGGCCTAGTGGGCCGCGCGGCACGGACTTGCTTCAACGGTTCGATCAGCTCTGCCAGCGCGTGGTCCATGACCCGCGCGACCACCACGATCACGTGCGTGCGGGCATCGAATGCCGCGAGGTCTTCGGCCGGGTCATAGCCGACTTCACCGAGGCCGCGCGTGTCGAGAAACTTCACGATCGGTTGGTCGCTCGTCGGGAAGTCGTACTGCAAAGACGCCTTGGTCTGAGGCCGGAAGCCATTTCCAATTTCAGCGGTTGTCGCTCCGGTGAGATACCGCACGATCGACGACTTGCCGCTGCCGGTCTTTCCAAACAACCAGATGACCGGAACGGGAGTCTTCTTCAGCAACTCCGCGCGCTGTCGCTCGAACTGCTCTTCGGTCAGTGATCCAAACCCGAACCACGATTTGAAAAGGTCGAGCATGGGAAGTTTCATCAAGTGCCTTCGCCCGCTCGACAGAGACAGCAATGGAGTTCGCCGCATCGCAAGCTCGAACAGAAGGTGGGGGTGGGAGCGAAGAGGTTGGGAACGCGCTGCTCAACGCGAATCGAAGCAGCATCAACGGCGAGGTCGTTGTATCCCCCGCTGCGCCGTCACCGCAACCTTGCTGGTCATTCGGATGAATTCCATCTCTCATTGCGCCGCACTCCGTGACGTGAACGATCATTTCCTGCGATGTCCGTTCGGATCAAAATCGACTCGTGGATGGAGGCTGTTTCGGGCCGATCACTTTGCGGGGCGATGTCACTCCCGCTAACCTCTGGCCCGCCGCTCAGTTCTTGATCGTGATCGGCAATCTCTCCAGCGTGGAGGGATTGTTGCGCGAAACCTCAATACGCAGACAGAGTTCTGTCGGGAGATTTGACAATGCCATTGGTTCCGCTTCGCACCGTGCTCGACCATGCCGCCGAAAACAATTACGGCGTGGCCGCGTTCAACGTCAACAACATGGAACAAATCCAGTCGATCATGGAAGCCGCTCAAGCGACCGATTCGCCGGTCATTGTGCAAGCCTCGCGCGGCGCACGGTCGTACTCGCAAGACAACTATCTCCGCCACCTGATGCTGGCCGCCGTGGAACTCTATCCGCACATTCCGATCGTCATGCACCAAGACCACGGCAACAGCCCGGCCACTTGCATGAGTGCCATCAAGTATGGTTTCACGTCGGTGATGATGGACGGGTCGCTCGCCGAAGATGGCAAGACGCCCGCCGACTACGACTACAACGTGGCGGTGACGGCCGAAGTCGTGAAGGTCGCGCACATGTTCAACGTGTCGGTCGAAGGGGAACTCGGTTGCCTCGGGCGGCTCGATACCGGTGAAGGTGAAGCCGAAGACGGTCATGGAGCGTCGGGCAAACTGTCGCACGATCAACTACTGACCGATCCCGAAGAGGCCGAGCGATTCGTCGCGGCGACCAAGGTCGATGCCCTCGCCGTCGCGATCGGGACCAGTCACGGAGCCTACAAGTTCGACAAGAAGCCCGACGGCGAAGTCCTCGCGATGAAGCGGATCGAAGAGATTCACCGCCGATTGCCGAACACGCACCTCGTGATGCACGGCAGCTCGTCGGTCCCGCAAGAGTTGCAGGACATCATCAATCAGTACGGCGGCAAGATGAAGCAAACGTTCGGCGTACCGGTCGAAGAGATTCAACGCGGGATCAAGTCAGGCGTGCGAAAGATCAACGTCGATACCGACTGCCGCATGGCAATCAGCGGTGCGATCCGCAAGGTGCTGCAACTGGAGCCAGAGAAGTTCGATCCACGCGACTACCTCAAACCCGCTCGCGAAGCGATGAAGCAAGTCTGCATGGCCCGCATGATCTCGTTCGGCCAAGCGGGTAACGCCAGCAAGCTGATGGCTAGCGGCCGAGTGAAGTAGTCGGCTCTGAGACTTCCGCGTCGGGAATACGTCATGAACTCAGCAACGGCTCCGGTCACGCAATGTGATCGGGGCCGTTTTCGTTGGATGTCGCCCTGTCGTAGGAATCTCAGTCAGGACGTTTCCGACACAAGTCTTGTGAGCCGGGTGCCGTGAGGCTCCGGACTCGTCGTCGAAAAGTCCGGGGCAATGGCACTTGTTTTAAAATGTAACCCGCAGCGTCAGCGAAGGATTCCGCGGGTTGACGCCCTGCCACACTCCCTCGCTGACGCTGCGGGTTACTAAACCTCGCACGGTGGACATTGAGACATTTGGTGAGCCGCATGTGAGGCTGCGGGTGCTTCGACACCGCCAGAAACCCGTGGCCTCACGGCGTTCGGCTCACCAAATCCGGATAGTGATTGATACGCCTGTCCTCAGTGCGCGGGGATCGGCAGGAGGAGCCGCTTGCATTTTCAGTACGATTCCCACAGTCCGGACAATCGCGATTTTCGGTAACTTCAGAACATTCGATACAGATTGCCAAGTCGTCAGTCCGATAGAGTCGGTAAGCGCGGATTTTCGCGCCCGTGTTGAGCTATCGCGGCTCACGCAGTTCCGGCTCACGGCGTTCAAATCAGGGAACGACTGATGCGGACAAGGCAATGGTTGAAGACATTATTGAGTGGCTGTCTCGCTGTAGCGGGAGGACTGACGGCGCAAGCCCAACAGCCTCCGTTTCAGCAATTCGGGCCTGGCAATCCAGACGCTGTGGGGATGCTTCCGCCTCCGTACAACTCGAACTACGGACAAGCTCCGCAGTCGATGACGGGGATGGAGTCAGCGGGTTATCCGCCGGGGGCCAATGCGTGGCCCAACGTCTCTCCGTACATGGGGCCAGCCGTCGATCAGACGACCTACGAGAACGGGACTTGGTTCAACCGGCAGATCACCGGTCGTCGCCAGTTCTACTTCTCAACCGAGGCTCTCATCGGCAGAACGGCTCTGGGCAGTGACGCGCTCGTCGGAGCGCACGGGGTGAATCTCATCCCGCACATCCCCGGTCAGGTGATCGTTAATCAGAATCAGCAGTTCTTCGAGAGCATTAGCTTCGCGACGAACATCAACACGCCCGATCGGTTCACCATCGCGACCGCTGGCGGGGGCGGAAACAACGCACAAACCGGTGATATTCAAATCTTCACCCCACGAAACTTCATTGACATTTCCAATCCCCATCGAGCGGGCGGACTGCGCACCACTTGGGGTTGGTTCAACCCAGATCAAACCGGGTTTCAGGCCTCCGCCTTTTGGTTGAAC
>JAYTXB010000268.1:0-4461 GCA_043743205.1 Schlesneria sp. | reverse complement strand
CTCCAACGACAAGCCTACGGATATCGCGACCTCGACTTCTTCAAACTCAAACTACTCGCCCTACATCGCTCTCAGCACGCATTAGTCGGATGAACCGTTAAATGTGAGCGTCGATAAGTGCGACGGAGTGGCCGGGGTATTCCGTGAGGATCGCGGTCGCCTCCGCGTGCCAGTCGGCGACGGGCTTCCCGTTGATAACGACACCCCACCACGCCATGCTGCCTCGGTCGTGCCAGCGACCATCCGGTGTCAGGAGTGCGAAGGGGAACTCCTGCCGATCGAGGAGATGTTCGGCGGTGGCCAGGTTCCCGGAGATGGAACCGGCCCGTTGGATTCGGTCGTAGAACCAGCCGTCCCAGCGTCCACCGATTTTGTACCAGTCCCACTTGCTGGCGGGGTTATAGGTCGAAATCGGGTCACCTCGGCTGTTGAAGTGTTCGTGATATCTGACGTACTCGGCGTATTTCTGATCGGGAGTCGTCTGACGAAGTTGTGCCAGATATTCCCGGCACTTCTCCAGATTGAAGTCGGGGTCTTGACGTTCAAGCACATCCGCGAAGTGACGGAGATCGTGATCGAGATCCTGTCGTGCCTGTTCGAGGGAGTAGCTCACATATGGAGCGACCTTCAGGTTTTCGTTGTAGAGCCTCATCTGGCGAGCCACGAAGCGAGTGATGTTGCGAAGCTGTGCGGCGGGGATGATGACGCCAACGGTGTAGTGTGACATGGTGAGAATCCTTTCTCTGTCGGTTGAAGGGCGAGGCCGAAGCCCCGCCCGGTGGGGTTACTCTTTGTTCTCGCTGGCGATGCGGATCGTGATGCGGCCATCGAGCGGGACACAATCGACCTGGACGTTGAAGCCCTTGCCATCGGTGTGTGCCCAAGCGGCACCGATGCGAGTCCAGAATCCTTTCTGGCCGTTGCGGTCTCGCACGTGATAGACGCTGTGAGTCGGTGCCTTTGAGGTGGATGTGGTGGTGGTTTCAGTGTTGGACATAACAAGTCTCCTTCAGTTGGTTTGGCGGCCCGCGCCCATCGCGGCCCGATGGCACGTGACTGAAAGCCAGACAGTCCGAGGCGTAGCTTGCGCAGCGAACCGGTCCAGCCGAAAATGGGGGGCGACCTTCAGGGGGAGCCGATTTTCTGCTGGACCGGCTCGGCGACGGCTTTAGCGTGCCCATCACTGGCCACGTGGGCCGAACCGTCCCCTCAACGCCTCAAGGAGACTGCTTCATCACCAACCGAAACCAACCTCATCCCACCCCGCAATCTCACCGCGATAGCGATCACCGCGCGTCGCGATGCCATCCGTGTTGGACAACCAACGCATCGCAGCGGCCGAACATCACTAGCCAGCAGACAGTCCAGTCGAGTCCCGCGAACCTCGAAGCCGCTCCCCGCGTCGAATGCAAGGCGTACATTCATGCCGGTCGGTGCGGGGTCTGTCAGCGTCGAAAGGAGGCCAATCTCGAAGCGATCTGAGCAATACACTGCGAAGAGACGTTCACCGAAATGAATTGATGACCTCGATCAAGAGCCATGCTAGAATGACCCACACGAGGAGGAGCCGATTATGAACGTCCGTATCGAATTGCCTACGAACATCGAGATGGTCTTGCAACGGCGAGCGGCGGCGGCAGGAAAGGACCTTGTGACATTCTTGCGGCAGGTCATCACCGAAAGCGAGGAAAGCGAAGTTGCGGAGCCGACCTCGGAAGGGACGCTCGCGGCGGCACCCCTAACGAATCTCGCCGCTCATAATCGACTTGAATCGCAAACGGAGTTCCAGTCCCAACTACGCGGCATCATCGCGCGACATGGGATTCAGAACGGGCAAGTAGACGACAGTCGCGAATCCATTTATGAAGGTTGCGGAGAATGAGGATTCCGTTCGAGTTGAACATGCCAGTCAGTTAATTTCGAATGCGAAACACTTTCCGCCCAATAGAACGAGCTTTAACGAGGTGACACCATGAACATAACGGTCGATTTTCCTACCAGCATAGAGCGAGTGCTTCAGCAGCAAGCTGCAGCCGCAGGCAAAGACGTGTCCGCGTTCATTCGCGAAGTGGTCACCGAGAAATTGGTCAGCGTTCCCAAGCCGGTTCGACAACGCAGAATGTCTCATGAAGCCTTTGCGCGTCGCCTTGACGAGTGGATCGCTTTGCACCCGGTTCTTGATCACGCAATCGACGACAGCCGTGAATCGATTTACGAGGGTCGCGGCGAATGACGATGCTCATCGACGCCAACGTGCTATTGCGCCTTGCGGTTAAGGCTGATCCGCAGCACCGCCTCGCTGCCGAAGCGATTCTGAAACTCGATCAGGCAGATATCGAACTCTGTTTGGTGCCACAGGTTCTTTACGAATACTGGGTCGTGGCCACTCGTCCCCTGGATGTCAATGGGTTGGGATTGAGCATTGACGAAGCCAGAGATTCCATTCGCGATTTGATCGCTGACGTACGAAATTCATCGTGATGAACCGCAAGTGTTCGACATCTGGCAAACGCTGGTCACAACCAATTCAGTGAAAGGCAAGAGTGCTCACGATGCCCGAATCGTTGCGGCGATGATGTGTCACGGCATTGCGAACATTCTCACGTTCAATGTGGCGGACTTTGTTCGATACACGGCGATCAACGTCTACTCACCAGCGGATGTACTGGCGGGAAAAATTCCCGTGTGAGCCTGTTCAAACTGGACAGTTGGTCGGATCGACAGCGGGCCAGTGCCAACGAGTGACAGGCGATGCCAACCGGTGACATCTTTATCTGTTAACGGTTCTTCAATGATTCCGTGCCTACAATGAGGCATGTTGCGCATCATTCAGAACGTGTCGGCGGTCGGGGCGAAGAGCTATTACAGCACGGCCGATTATTACACTGAGGGGCAGGAACTCGCCGGCCATTGGCAAGGGCGAGGGGCAGAGCGGCTCGGGTTGTTCGGGCGAGTTGAGAATGCCGATTGGGACGCTCTCTGCGACAACACGCATCCCGAGACCGGTCAGCCGCTGACACTGCGGCAGAAGCTGCATCGTCGAGTCAGCTACGACTTCAACTTCCATGTGCCGAAGAGTGTCTCGCTGCTCTACAACCTGACCGGTGACGAGCGGCTGCTCAACGCCTTTCGCGAATCGGTGCGGGAGACGATGACCGACATCGAGGCCGAGATGCAGACTCGCGTTCGCAAGCAGGGTCGCAATGAAGACCGCACGACGGGCAACATGGTGTGGGGCGAGTTCGTTCACTTCACGTCGCGGCCCGTGGACGGTGTGCCCGATCCGCATTTGCATGCTCATTGCTTCGTGTTCAACACGACATGGGACCAGACCGAATCGGCGTGGAAGGCGGGACAGTTCGCGGGCCTCAAGCGAGACGCTTCGTACTTTGAAGCGGCGTTTCATTCGCGGTTCGCTCGCAGTCTTGGTGAACTCGGGCTGGATATCACTCGTCGCAAGGCGGGTTGGGAACTGAATGGCCTTGATGCGCAGACACTCGCCAAGTTCTCACGTCGGACGCAGCAGATAGAGGAAGAGGCTCGTGAGCGTGGCATCGTCGATCCGGCGGCGAAGTCGGAGTTGGGAGCGAAGACCCGCGAGCGGAAGCAGAATGGTCTGACGATCCCGGCACTCAAGCGGCTGTGGGACGCACGGCTGACGGACGAAGAACGCGAACAGTTCGCGACCCTCGTCCAACGGAGCGGCAGCGACGCGATCCCCGAAGATCAGGGCGCGGCTCGACCCGCGATTGCTCAGGCACTCGAACATTGCTTCGAGCGGAAGTCGATCGTACCCGAACGAACATTGTTGGCCGAGTCATTGAAACGGTCCGTCGGCAAAGCCAGTTTGAAGACGGTGGAACGTGTCTTCGGGCGACAGGAACTCCTCACGGCGGATCGCGATGGCCGACGCATGGCCACGACGCGCACGGTCCTTGCCGAAGAGCAACGAATGATTGCCTTCGCCCGCCACGGACGAGGGACTCGATCACCGCTCGGCAACTCCCAACGAACGATCTCGCGAGAATGGCTCAACGCCGGACAGCGCAAGGCGGTCGAGTATGTCCTCGGTTCACGCGACAGGGTACTGCTCATTCGCGGTGCGGCGGGTGTGGGTAAAACCGCGATGATGCAAGAGGCCGTTGAGGGACTCCGTGAATCGGGCCACGACGTGTTCGCGTTCGCTCCGTCGGCCGACGCCAGTCGCGGGACGTTACGCGAGGTCGGCTTCGAGTCTGCCGACACTGTGGCTCGACTGCTCATTGATGAGCAACTGCAAGCTCAAGTCGCCGGACAAGTCCTCTGGATCGACGAAGCGGGATTGCTCGGAACACGCACGATGACGAAGGTGTTTGATCTGGCCGAACGACTCGATGCCCGCGTTATTTTATCGGGTGATCGTCGTCAACACGGCAGCGTCGAACGTGGTGCGGCACTTCGACTCTTGGAGACCGAAGCGGG
>JAYTXB010000267.1:0-1121 GCA_043743205.1 Schlesneria sp. | reverse complement strand
TAGCCGCAGGGCGCTAGCCCCGGTTCAGCGAAATCGAACCGGGGCTAGCGCCCTGCGGCTGATGTACCACAAGAATCAACACGAATGGCGGAGAGCCGGTTTTTGCAAAGGAATAGAGTGTGAGGCTAAGACTTCCGTCTGCGATCGTGGTGCGTTTTCTGACAGCGTGTGCGTGTCTGGTGAGTAGTGTGTCGGGTGGCGACTTGGATCGAATCATCGCAAAGACGAACGAGAGTTTGTCGATGGGACGACGAATCGAGCCGATGCCCGTGGTGGAAGACTCGGTGTTTCTGAGGCGGGTTTATGTCGATTTGATCGGACGGATCCCGACAGACGCGGAGGTTTCCAACTTCGCCACGTGGCCTGCCGAGGGTCGCCGACAGAAATTGATCGATCACCTGCTGAAGGACGATCGGTTCTCGGATCGCTGGACGATTTTCTACGCCGACATGCTGCGGCTGCGGTCGCAGGCGACGGGTGGAGCGGCCCTCATTGCCTACGTCCACCACGCGGTCAAGACGGGGATGCCGTATGACGAACTGAGTCGTCGGTTGATTTCCTCGAACGGCAAGGCGGGGCGAGTTCCCGAGGTCGGCTTTGTGCTGGGAGACGACGCTGATCCGTTGGCAATGGCGAGCGTGACATCTCAAGTGTTTCTGGGAGTTCACATCGGGTGTGCCCAGTGTCACGACCACCCGTTCGACGTTTGGAAGCGCCGCGACTTCTATGACATGGCGGCGTTCTACGGAAGGACGCGCCGGTACGAGAGTCAACTGACCAAGATCGTGTATGCCACGGAGATGGACCAGACGACAATCCTGTGGCCACCGGAAGGTGTGGGACCGGCGGCTGATCGCAAACCGATTCCCGCGAGGTTCCCCTTCCCGATTGATGAATCGAACGAGACGCCAAGTTTCATCAAGCGTCTCTCGGCGACTCGAGCCGCGAAGCTTGCTGCGATTCCCGTGGTAGACAAGCGTCCGTCCGTGGACGACCTGCTCGACAGTGCCTCGGACAAAGTTGCCAAAGCCACGACGGGCAAGCTGGCGGAAGAACTCGCCCTGGCTGACTCCAAGCGAGACATCCGGAAGATCGATGTCCAAAAGGGACTCTACAAGCCG
>JAYTXB010000266.1:0-1000 GCA_043743205.1 Schlesneria sp. | reverse complement strand
CTCGGAGGCAGTTCCGGGACAGGGGTGCCGTTCTTGTGCGTGAGCGGCAGAAAATCTTCGCAGTCGTCTATCCGTCCGAGGATGACGTTGCTGCTGGCCTCGTCGAGAAACACCTTGTCGGGCCCGAAGTAGGTCGTGGGCGCGTCGAGCGAGTAGATGAAATCCTTCGGGAACAGTTCCTCCCGCGCTTCGGGATCGTAAGGGCGCAGGCCAGAATTATATTTCAGTCTTTTCGGATCTGTGATCTACTGGAGGAATGAAACGCGACATTGAACTGGAAGCTAAGATTGTTACGAAATATGCGGCGCTGGGATCAGTGTTTGACGAGCGTGGTCGTCGGCTTTGGGCAGCCGCTGAGTCGCTGTCGATTGGTTACGGTGGCGCGGCGGTGGTGTCAGACGCGACCGGGATCTCGCTTCCGACGATCCGTCGTGGATGTCGCGAGCTGGCGTCAGGTGACTACGAGCGCGAACGAGTCCGTCGTGCGGGTGCGGGTCGACCGCGTGTGGGTGAATCGCAGCCTGGTCTAGTCGAAGCATTGGAAAAACTCGTTGACCCGGTGAGTCGCGGCGATCCGAGGTCACCGCTGCGCTGGACCTGCAAGAGCAGGGCGAAACTGGCGGTGGCGTTGTGCACGGCAGGCTGGGAGGTGAGTTCAACGTCGGTAGGCCGACTGCTGCATGGGTTGGGCTATAGCCTGCAATCGGTGCAGAAGAGTCGAGAAGGGAGATCGCATCCTGATCGTAACGCGCAGTTCGAGCACATCAACGCGCTGGCCGATGAGTTTGCGCAACGGCATCAGCCGGTTGTCTCGGTGGACACCAAGAGCAAGGAATTGGTCGGGGATTTCAAGAACAAAGGTCGCGAATGGCAGCCTAAGGGCATGCCGGAAAGGACTCTGGTGCATGACTTCCCGCAAGACGCGAGCGGTAAAGCCATCCCCTACGGTATCTACGATATGGCGCGCAACGAGGCGTGGGTGAATGTCGGTCGTGACCAC
>JAYTXB010000265.1:0-5829 GCA_043743205.1 Schlesneria sp. | reverse complement strand
CCTCAGTGACTCAGCAAGTCGATTCGCCAGCGCGACCAACAGTCCCTCGGGGCTCTCGTCGTGGTGCGAGTTGTCCCGCTGCGAACAACACCGCCACCGGAACAAGCTGCATCAAGAAGCGCGGACTGGACCCGCCGATGTGTTCGTTCAATTGAGCGGGCGCGAGCATCCCCGCCACCATCAACGACAGCAAAGAGCCGACCACATCCAACAACAACAGCAACTGCGCCGCAGAGACTGCGCGGCGCGGAGCGAAGACCAACGCGACCAGCATCAGCCACCATTGCAAACCCCAGATCGGCCACTCCCAGAACATGCGATGGGCGAGGTGAGACAACTCCCACGCCAAGACCGGCAACCGTTCGATCGCGAGGGACAACGAGACTCTTCCGAAGTAATCCATCTCGGTCGTCAGTGGCAATCCGCGTCGATGCCAGAACCACGGCGCGAGCACGATCACCGCACCGAACACCACGCTCACCAGCAGCACGACTGCCGTCTCGCCTACTGTAGTCCCGTCGCTCCGCCGACGGGACTGCGATCCACGCACTCCGCTCAACGGATCAGCCCCCGCAGCCCGACTCCTCATCAACGCACTGCCGCCTGCCACCAAACTCAACGCGACCACATCGACCAGCAAAAACGCGATCCCTTCGTCCTTCGTAAACGCCGCCAGCCCGCCACACAGTCCCGCGATGATCGACGAGCCAAGCCACACCCTGCGTAGTTGCGACGCAATGGTCATCGGCTCTCCGCTGTGACTGCACGCGGCGGACTCCAACGCATCCCACAGATACAGCAGAGTCAGCCCATGAAAGCAGGCCATCGGCGCATCGGCCTGTCCGCTCAAGAAGCCCAGCTCGTATGGCATCAATACGGGGACGGTCGCGAGGAGGAGTGCGAAGAGCCACGCTGCGCCGGGCTGCACGCGACGCGACAGGACTCCTGCCATCGTCAGGACCAATCCTAAGTACAGCAGGGGAAACACGACCTTCGAGAGCCGGTCGTCCACACTTCCCAGCAGCGCATAGACGTGCTGTTCGGCGAGCGGAATGAGCAACGGATAGCGCGGGTGATACTGCACGAAGTCGGGGTCATGCAGGTCGCGACTTTGCACCGATCCGTCCGCTGCTAAGACCAGTCCCTTGATGGCAAAAATTGACCGCTCGTCCCAGAAGTGATGCGGGGTCAGCAGTGTCTGAGCGAACGCCGCGACCGCGAGTCCGCCGATCAACCACTGAGACACACGACACCACGCCGCATCGCGCCGTTCGTCGAGGGAAGCGAGCGAACCGTTGCTGAAACTCTGGCGATCACGCGCACCATGCGACGTGACTCGTCTTAATCGCAACCGTCTTCTGATCACCGGGCCACCACACACGAAGCCGATCACGGTGAAACTCACGCTCACGCCGCGACCCAACGTCCCGCCGCAGAGTGACCACAGGAACAGTCCCCACGCGGTGAGACCGATCCCCAGCACCAGCCCGAGTCCCGCCAACTCCGCCCACGATGTCACTTCGTCGAGTTGTCTGTCCGGCTCCACTGCTCCCAAATCTTGCAAGCGTTCAACGCGACCGCGCCATCGCAACAGCATCTGCGCCACTGCCACGCCCAGCAGCCACTGCCCCAGCAACCCCACACTCAACAGGATGAGACCGCTCATGGTTGGCCTCCCACTGGCACTCGCCGCAGTCGGACCAGGAAACTCGGAACGTAGGACGGATCGCGATGGATTTGCCGTTGGAAGGCGATCCACGCGGGGTCATCTTGCAAGGCGGACGAGTCCACTTCAGCAGGATGTTCAAAGTATTCCAAGATGTAGTCTGGAGCGATCCTCCGGATGAAGGACTCATCGAGATCCGCGAGCCGGTACGTGGCGAGTTGCCGTTGCAGGTTCTCTTTCGGAATCACGTGCTCGCTGTCCGGGTGCATCTTGTGATAGAGCCGTCTGGGAAGCAGGTAGTACGACAGGAAGAAGAGCTTCTGATCACTGACGATCAAGATGCGCGCGTTGGCAGGCGTCACCTGCTGGAGGTAGCGGATCACTTCGACGTTGGACCCACTGATGTTCGGCAGCACGCGGTCGCCCGAGCGGAACCGGTAGTACGGCCAGTCGCGCACACGCTGTCGCAATGAGTCCGCGAAGTGCATCGCGGCGAGACCACACCACACGACCAGCAGTCCGCGCAGCACAACGATTCGCCAACGACTGTGACTCTCGCCAATCGCGGCGGTCTCGCGCGTGACGGCGAGGAATCCGCCGACCGCATCGCTCAACCCGCGTGCGGTGTTGTCGAAGTCGTACCAAGCGCGACAAGTGGCCAGTATCAGGAGTGGCAGCACGATGCGCAAGAGCCAACAGAGAAACTCCGCGTGGCTGATCGCTTCCATGCGGCGAGTGTCATCCGGGGGAGCCAGTTGATAGGCCCAGTCCTGCACGACATCCATCGGCAGGAACCAGATCAGCCCGCTCGACAAGACTGAGATCAGCGTCAGTGGGATCAGCAGCCAACTCAGCCAGAATCGCGTCCGAAGCTCTTCGGGGGGGAATCGGGTGGAACGATCAACTTTGGACATGAACCCACCGCGTTTGAAAGACTCGTCACGCCCCGATGAAACTGGCGAGATCGGACAGAATCGCTTCGGCGGTTTTTTCAGCGGCCTCGCGCGACAGGAAGTCGCCTCGATCAAGACGCTGGCGAACCTCTTCCATCACGTCCGCGCGGACATCCGGAATGTCATCCAAACCGGCCATGAGCGGATTTGTCTCGGCTGGCTCGGTCGATTCCAGCGACTTTCCCGATGAGGCGAGCGCTGCCGATGAAGCACCGAAGACCGATCGTCCCGGTTTGCGGTTGGAAAGGGGCACGCCCGAGAAGCCTTGGTCAATTCGCATTGCGGTCCCCTGGCGGCGAGTACTCGTACTCGCAGATTGTGGTCATCGCTCCGGCCTCTCCGATTTTGCGTTCGCACTCAATTTGGCTGGCGACGCGCACCATGAATATTGCAATTAACCGGTCAGGTCGGCGAACCCTCCGGTCATTCTCCACCGGCCGTTCGCTCCGTCTCACGAATGTGATTGGCTGGAGACGATCCAGTCTGGCGCGACACAAAACGGGGCGGATACTTGCCGGTTCGGTTTTTTAGGTCAAGGTCAACTCATGGCAGCCAACGACTCCGACGAACCCGAGATGACCGAAGAGGAACGGATCGCGGCCATGGAAAAGGCACTCGCGATCAAGCCAGAGTCCGCCGAGGAAGCCGCACCGACGGGATCGGGTTCGTCCCCCTTCTTTCAATTGGCCTTAATCGTCGCCGTGGTTCTACCGATCGCGTGGGGAATCGGTGCTTCTCGAATCAAACGGCCCACCGCCGTCCCCGTGGCTTCCGCGCCTGCTGAACCTACCGAATCAGAATCGTCGAAATCGAAGCCGTCCCCTCCTCGCCCCCTCGTAGATCGCAGCGTCGTTGACGACAGCTTCCGCGCGGGGAACTTCGAGGCAGCGCTCTACCATTACAGATCGTTGGGAAGTGACGAAATCTTGCGTCTCCCGAAAGAATTATTGTTCCGCATCGCCATTTGTCAGGAAGGACTGGGGTTATGGGACGAGGCCCTGGCGGGGTTGAGAGTGGTCGCAGATGGAGCCGATCACCCGAACTTGTCAGCCGCCGCGACGCTCGGCCAAGCCCGCATCTGGCTCCGCCTGCATCAGCCTGATCGAGCCGTGCCCTTGTTGAAATCGCTGGCTCTCCACCCTGCCCTGCCGATGAAGACACGCCGTGAATTGGCCTTCCTGGGTCCACTCGCCGCTGCATTTGAACTCTCCGAGACACGAGCCTCAGCAGACCACGCGGAACACGTTGTTTCAATTCGACACGCCCATGGCCACGAACACCCGCTGAAAAAGGCGGCCTCATCACTGAACGAATTCAATCCGGTCGGCGACACATTGGAGTGGCCGCTGACGACGGCCTTGGATGACCTTGAGCCAACTCATCACCTCGCAACGGACCCGCTCCACCGAGCAACGCCGGGCACCGACCCGCACGCCAATCTACTCGCACCGCACGACGGGACAATCGCACCGAGCGCCGGCATCCACTGCATACCCGAGGTAACGGAAGACTCGTTGCCGCTCAAACTGGAAGAGCGGCTCGTGACGGCGGTGAGTCACGACACGTCAGTGGCAACGGTGTTGGAAGGCGTGGCAAAGCAGTGTGGGCTGACGCTCGACTGGCAGGGTGACTCGCGCGAACAAGCCCGCGCACGCATCATCGACATCTCCGTTGAGGCCCTCCCCGTTTGCTGGTTCCTCACCGTCCTTTGCGACGACCTGCATGTCGTCTGGTCCGCGCCTGACTCCACGCTCACCATCGCGCGACCGATTGATCGAGCACCGCCAGCGCGTGTCATGATCGCGCGGACGTTAGTTAGTTTGGTAACACTGATGCCCGAACAGCGACTCGCCCCTCACGCTCGATTTGCCGTGGGGCGACTGGCGCGGGTCGATGGGCACTTCGACGAAGCCGCCAAGCAGTACGGCTTGCTCGTTGGTCGATCATCGTCTCCGTTGGCGATGCGAGCGGCCTACAACTGTGCCGAATGCTGCTTCCGACTCGGCGATCTCCGACGCGCTGGCGACCAATTGGAGCACATCGTTCACGGGGCACCCGGTCACGAACTGCACACGCGCGCGACCATCTGGCGCGGACGCTGCCTGCTTGATCGGGGCGAGTTCCGCGAGGCCGCGTTTCAACTACAACGTGCTGCGGGCGGACGCTCGGCACCGCACGAACAGGCTTACGCCTCCGTGTTCCTCGCGATGGCGCAACTCATGCAAGAGCAGCCGCGTGCTGCGGCTGACGCCCTGTTCAATGAAAAGCCACACTTTGAGAACGATGCGATTCGCAATGCGGCAGCATTCCTGACGGCCAGCGCACGCTTTCACCAACAGACCGGGTTGCAACAACAGCGTGAGGCTGCGTTCCTGTATCGCGCGCTCGTTTCATTGGAGTCCGATTGCGAATGGCTCGGCCCCACGGGGCAGTTGCTGATCGGCCGAGCTTTGATTGAACTCGGTATCGGCGAGCGCGCCGTCACGCTCTACGAGCAAGCTCTCGCCCGCCACCCGCCCCTGACCATCGCACACGAGATGAAGTTTGCCATCGCCGAGCAACAACTGCGAGACCAGCCATCAGACGCCACGAAGCTGGTCTGGACCAAGCTGGCCGATTCAGGTGCCGGAGTTTGGCCCCACAAAGCTCGATTGCGACTGGCACAACTCGCGCTGGCCGACGGCGACTGGAACGAATGCTTAACTCATTGCCGCGCGTTGAGCGATGCCACCGGTGTCTCACGCCAAGAGACGCTTCAACTGATGGGCCGCGCCTACGAACTATCCGGCGACGACAGCCTCGCAGCTGAATGCTACGCCGGCCGGTTACCTCAGCCGTGAACTTCGACCTCACGCAGACACGAACGGGGCGTTTCAACGTTTAGCCCCAACGCCATCGGCAGGGGGAGTGAACGCAGGTAAACCGTTGATCGCACGCACGCCGATGGCGTTGCCGCTAACAGCCCGTTGAAAAAGTAACCCGAAGCGTGAGTTTAGAAGTTGCGTTATTCATGATTTCGCCCCAAGGGGGCCTCGGAGATCAGCCCAGGGCCAGCGCAGCCCAAGCGAGCGCTGCCCTGGGTTTGTTGGCGTGTGATGATCGTGCCCTGGAGGGGCACAGGAGGTTTGACAGATCGGTTCACGAGGCCGCGTGGTCTCGACTAATATTTCCCGTGCCCCTTCAGGGCACAACGTTCTGGTGTTCGGTTTC
>JAYTXB010000264.1:0-2739 GCA_043743205.1 Schlesneria sp. | reverse complement strand
TGGATCGCAGTCCCGTCGGCGGAGCGACGGAACTACAGTAGGCGAGACGGCAGTCGTGCTGCTAGTGAGCGTGGTGTTCGGTGCGGCGATCGTACTCGCACCGTGGTTCTGGCATCGACGCGGGTTGCCGCTGACGACCGAGATGGATTACTTCGGGCGTGCTTCTTTCTCTCTCGTGATCGAACGGTTGCCGGTGTTGGCGTGGGAGTTGTCTCACCTCGCCCATCGCATGTTCTGGGAGTGGCCAACTTGGGGACTGCATTGGTGGCTGATGCTGATCGCGTTGGTCTTCGCTCCGCGCCGAGCGGCGTCGGCGGCACAGAGGCTATTGCTGTTGGACGTGGCCGGTTCGTTGCTGTCGTTGATGGTGGCGGGAATGCTCGCCCCCGCTCAATTGGACGAACACATCGGCGGGTCCAGCCCCCGTTTCTTGATGCAGCTTGTTCCGGTGGCCGTGTTGTTCGCAGCGGGACAACTCGCACCACGACGTGAGCCGAGATTGGCTGTCGATCGCGCTGGCGAATCGAATTGCTGAGTCACTAACACGGGATGACTCGTTTAACCGCGTGGCCCCATTTGAGACCCTGCCATGAAGCTGTTGTTTGTGTTGATCGCGTTCATTGCAGGAGCAACGAGCTCGTTTCAAGTCGTCGTCAACGCGCAGTTGCTGTCGTATCTCGTGCATCCGATGCAGGCGACGCTGGTGTCGTTCGTGGTCGGGACGCTGGCCTCGTCGATCTACTGCCTGATCCTGCGCAGCCCGTTGCCTGTGTTGGCGGAAGTGGCTCGCGCGCCGTGGTGGGTTTGGTGTGGAGGGCTGCTCGGAACGTTGTTTGTGTGGTCCAGCATCGTTGTGGCACCGCGTATCGGAGTGGCCGCCTTGCTGTGCGCCGTTGTCGCCGGGCAGATGCTGGCCTCGCTGTTGATCGACCATTTTGGCTTGTGCCACGCGACTCAATTCCCCGTCACGCCGCAACGTTTGTTGGGAGCGTTGATCGTCGTGATCGGTGCGATCGTGATGGCAACGGGGAAGTAACCTTGGAGTGCGGCACCTCAGTGCCGCTTTCCGATGTGGCGGAGCCACCTTTGACTTTGGGCGTTGAAGTCCAGTCGCAAGCCAAGGCGGTACTGAGGTACAGCACTCCAAGGGAGGGTCACGCGGCGAGTTCGTTCTTCTCGCTCGATTCAGTTCATCGGTGTCGGTGGATATGCTCCGACCACGTTGCTGCGGATCGTGGGCGCTCGCCGTGAAGGTGAGTTTCGCGATCGGTGGCTGGTTGGCCGAGATGAACACCGAGAAGAAGGAGCAGTCTGATGCGGATGGCTTGGGCGAGCAGAGTGTGTTGTTGGGCGTTGGTCGGAGCGGCACTGGTCGCGTTGACCGGGACCGAGGCGCGGGCCGATGTGAAGTTGCCGAACATTTTCGGCAATCACATGGTCTTGCAGCAGGGACAGAAGAACAAAGTTTGGGGACTCGCCGAAGCGGGCGAGGCAGTCACTGTGACCATCGACAAGCAGTCGCATCAAGCGACGGCCGGTGCGACTGGCCAATGGCACGTGATGCTCGACCCACTCGCGGTCGGTGGTCCTTACGCGATGAGCGTGAAGGGGAAGAACGAGATCAAATTCGACGACATCCTCGTCGGCGAGGTCTGGATCTGTTCCGGACAGTCGAACATGCAGTGGTCGGTCAATTCTTCGACCGATCCCGATCTCGAACGAGCCGCCGCGAAGTTCCCGAAGATTCGCATGATCAACTTCCCGCAGGTCGGGGTGCAGGAGCCTATCTGGACTCACAACGATCGCCAGTGGCAAGTCTGCACGCCCGAAACGGTCGGCGGCTTCTCCGCCGTCGGCTACTTCTTCGGTCGGCAACTTCATCAGACGCTCGATGTGCCCGTCGGCATGATTAACAACGCGTGGGGCGGCAGTGCATGCGAAGCGTGGATCGCGCGCGAAACACTCGCGGCCGACGAGAAGTACAAGCCGCTGATCGACCGCTGGGTCGGCATGGAAAAGTCGTTCGCCGAACTATCTGCCAAGACCGCGCCGACGGACGATGAGAAGAAAGCCTTGGGTGGACTGAACGGCCAGATGCGCGGCAACTCACGACCGGGCAACATCTACAACGGTGTCCTCAAGTCGCATCTCGGTTACGGCATCAAGGGAGCGATTTGGTATCAGGGCGAATCGAACGCCAGCCGTGCCTATCAATACCGCGACCTCTTCCCGCTGATGATCGACAGTTGGCGCAAGGAGTGGGGTCAGGGCGACTTCCCGTTCTATTGGGTGCAGCTCGCCGACTTCATGGGCGAGAAGGCGGAACCGGCTGACAGCGCATGGGCGGAATTGCGTGAAGCCCAGACGATGACGATGACTCGCCTCCCCAAGACGGGCGAAGCGGTCATCATCGACATCGGTGAAGGAAAGGACATTCACCCCAAGAATAAAGTCGATGTGGGACGACGACTCGCCCGTTGGGCGCTCGTCAACGATTACGGAGTTCCGGGAATCGCCCCACGCAGTCCGCTCTATAAGTCACTGGAAAAGCAGGGGGGCAAGATCGCTCTCACGTTTGAACATGTCACCGGTGGCTGGCGACCGTTCGACGTGAACGAACCACGCGGCTTCACGATCGCGGGAGAGGACAAGAAATTTGTGAACGCTCAGGCCAAGGTACTGCCCAGCGGTCTGATCGAAGTTTGGTCCGATGCCGTCAAGGAGCCGGTCTCCGTGCGC
>JAYTXB010000263.1:0-5175 GCA_043743205.1 Schlesneria sp. | reverse complement strand
GCGATCGTGTAATGCCACACCGCCAGCCGTCGATCGAAGCCGAGCAGTTCGAGCGTTCCGAGTCCGGCCCGATCCTTCGTCTTGAGCTTGTCGATGCTGTCGAGCGGCCACTCGTGGAAGCCTGCTGCCGTTGAGCAACGCAGAAACCGCCGCGTCGTCAGCACGAGCAGCGTCGGGCGATAGAAGCGTTCGTGGTCGATGTCCGAAGTCATGCAAGCCACGACCGCTTCGTCGGGCCGGAGCTTCGATTCGATTGTTTGCCGTAAAGCAGGCTCGGCGGACAACCAGCCTTCAACGAACACGGCCGCAGAATTGGGAGAGACGTTCAAGGTCGGACCTATTTCGAGAGACGAGAAGTGCGATGACGGCCAGAGTGTGCTGAGTTTTTCAGTGATCTCAAACGAGACCACGCGAGACACCACTTACTCGGAATCGCCGAGTTGTACCAGCAACACCGTGCGGACATCGAACGAGACGCCTCTCTGTCATTAACTCCAGATTTCATTCGCGTGCGACCTCTCGTCCAAGTCGATGCGCCCCACCCGCTCCTCACATCCGTACTCCGGCCTTGCCATCCGTGCGATCAAATCCCAGTCAAGTCAGGGAGATCGCACGGATGGCAAGGCCGGAGCACGGATGAAGAAAGAGGCAACGCAGAGGTGGCGAAGCCGCGCTGCTCACAATGAAAGGGTGTCGCCTGAACAGGGAATGGTCGAGGCTTCTGTGGCTACCCTGCCCCGCAAAAACAATGAGACCCGAGCATCGCGGAGATGTTCGGGTCTCATTGTTGTGGTCATTGATTTCGGCGTCGAGATATCGTTCAAGTTGACACTGATCAACCCACCTCGTGTTCGTCGATTTCAGTTCGTACCCGCCGCGATTCGGGGTGCGAGTGCGACCGGCAGGAAGCCGTAGCGAGTTTCTGTACCACGAATCACGAAGAACTTGAGTGACACTTGGCCATCTGCGTTCTGCGGATTGGGCTGCCCCAAAATCCAACCGATGTTGTCGGACGACATCGTTTCCCACTTGTCGAGGCCGACGAGGATGTCTCCCTTTTGAATGCCGTTCGAGGCAGACGGACCACCCTCGCGGACTTCCATCACACGCATCCCACCTCGGTATTTGGGGCCGACTAGATTCTTTTGCGACTCGGGGAGCGTCGTCATTTTTACGCCGAGCTGTTGCCAGAATCGTTCTTCGCTGGCAGCGACCGGTGCGGCAATGGCCACGGGACGCGAGGGCGTGCTATCGAGATTCAAGCTGGAACGTCCGCCGGTGTATGCGGCCAAGACCAGCGTGACCTTCTCGACTTTCTCGCTGCGTTTGAAGTTGATCTCAACCTTGTCGCCCACGGGACGTCCGAGCAGCGACCGCTCCCAATCAGCACCGTCCACGATGTCGATGTCGCCCGAGTGCAGAATGACATCACCGTTTTTGAGACCCGCCGTTGCCGCAGGGCTGTCGGGGTGAGTCCCATCCACCATCAAGACACGGGACGAGGCCGATTTGACGTTCTTCGGGATCAAACCGTGATAGGTCCGATCCAACTGCTCGACGCTCATGAGCCGCTCGATGATGACTCGTGCATCGTCGATCGGAATCGCGAAGCCGATCTTCTGGGCACCGGCGCGAATCGCGACGTTGATCCCGATCACTTCGCCTTCGACGTTCACCAGCGGCCCGCCACTGTTGCCGGGATTGATGGCCGCGTCGGTCTGAATGAGGTTCTTGTAGAACTGCGTTTCGTTCGCTTCGACATCCCGGCCGAGGGCACTGATGTAGCCGACGGTTGCGGTCCCTTCGTAGCCGAACGGATTGCCAAGTGCGATTACCATTTCGCAGACCATCAGGTCGGACGAGGTGCCGTGCGGAATCACCTTGAGCGGCTTCGTGGCCTCAATCTTGATCAGCGCGAGATCGTTCACACGATCGGCATTAATTTTGCGAGCCAGATAGCTGCTTTTGTCGGCGAACTCGACTCGAATCGTGTCCACGTCGGCGACGACATGATAATTCGTGATCATGTACCCGCGCTCGTCTACGACGACGCCGGTTCCCATGCCATTGATCTTGCGGCCTTTGTCCGACGAGAACACGTTGTCTCGCGGGTTGGCCGATTTCTCGGTGTGGATGTTGCCCACTGAGGGAATCGCCCGTGCGGCGGCTCGAGTCAATGGGGTGTGACGATCTTCAGCCGACAGCAGCGCCGACCCTGCAAACAGGGTCAAAGCACACCAAGCTGAGAGTGAGAGAAACCGCTTTGTCATGGGGAAGGTCTACTCGTGGGCCGCTCAGGTTCGATCAAAGGGTGTACTGACTTCGCGTGTGCCACAATCCTTCGCTGCCGACAGACTCGCAGACCCGAGGGTCTATGAACCCGTCAACTCCAACCGGACGTTTGTCCGGCCATTCCGCCACAGCGGCTTCGGAGGTCGATCCATCGGTTCTCCGCACGGCTTTGCATCGACGAGTCGCCGCGTAGCGCTTGAAACTGCGCCCCCTCATGACGCATAACTTGCCCAGCCCGACAGTCCGACAGGCTGGGCAGGCTGAAACGCGACCGGTTCTGCGGGTTGTCTCAATTTCACAGTTCGCTCCAACCTTGAGTGAAGTCCGCTCAGATGGCGTCGCCCTCGCAACCGACGCGACACGAACATCGGCAGTCTCGGCGCGACCTTGAGGTCAAACACCTGCATCCTCTGCCGATCAGTGACCGGCATGAGTTCACTTCCCCAGACCAACCCGAAGCGTGAGCGAGGGAATCCATTGAGCGACTCCCTCGCTCGCGCTTTTAGAAGTTGCGCTATTCTTGATTTCGCCCCAAGGGGGCCTCGGAGATCAGCCCAGGGCCAGCGAAGCCCAAGCGAGCGCCGCCCTGGGTTTGTTGGCGTGCCCTGGAGGGGCACAGGAGGTTTGACAGATCGGTTCACGAGGCCGTGTGGTCTCGACCAATATTTCCCGTGACCTTTCAGGGCACAACGTTCTGGTGTTCGGTTTTCTAGGGCGGCGTTCACGGTGTTCGCTGGCCCTGGGCTGGTCTCCGAGGCCCCGTTGGGGCGAAGACGACTTCAATCCTCAAATAGCGCAAACTTCTAAACTCACGCTTCGGGTTGATAAAACATTTCCTGCCGCTCGCCGAAATGACCGACAACACCAACCGTCACGCGACCGCATGACTCGCATCACCCACCAACACCCTCACAAACCAGAAGCCCCCCTCATGTCTCGACGCGAACAATTGGAAGAGATGCTGGCCACGGAACCGGACGACACCTTCCTGAACTATGCCCTCGCACTCGAATTGACCAAGGGTGCCGATCGCCCCGCCGGATTGCTGCGACTTGCCGAAATGAACGCCCGCTTCCCCGATCACGTCCCGGCCTACTTCCGGCTCGGTCAGTTATTGGCCGAAGACGGTGAGTGCGATGCCGCCTGCGCCGTCTTGAAACAAGGGATGTCCGCCGCGCAGCGCACGGGTGACGATCACGCCGCCGCCGAAATGCGCGAACTGCTGGAGTCGTTGTGATGCGTGCCTCATCGCGGCTGATGGTCCTTCACTCAACCCCCTGTTTGCGTTTCGGGAAGAGCCTCTTCACAATCGCGCGCCACTCGTGTTCAGCACTTCTTCCGCGAAAGACTCGCCCGTGAACCAACCGACCTTGCCGACTCAACCCGCCGCCACCGGAACGACCTTTGGCCAGTGGATGGCTCTTATCGCCGCACTCCTCGGCTGGATGTTCGATGGGGCCGAGATGGGCGTCTTTTCGATGGTCGGCAACTCGGCGGTCAAAGAGTTGCTGGGACCGGAACACGCGGACAAAACGGGGAGTTGGTTCGGCATCATCATCGCCACGTTTCTCGTCGGCGCAGCGACCGGCGGCGTCGTGTTCGGCTGGTTGGGAGACCGCATCGGACGCGTGCGGGCGATGAGTCTGAGCGTACTCGTTTACGCTCTCTTCACCGGATTCTGCGGCTTCGCCACGAGCGTCGAACAACTGGCGGCGCTGCGATTCATCGCGTCGCTCGGCATGGGGGGCGAATGGTCGCTGGGTGTCGCTCTGGTGATGGAAGTCTGGCCGAATCGATCGCGTGCGTTGATGGCGGGCCTGATCGGT
This sequence comes from Schlesneria sp., assembly GCA_043743205.1. Taxonomy (GTDB): domain Bacteria; phylum Planctomycetota; class Planctomycetia; order Planctomycetales; family Planctomycetaceae; genus Schlesneria. The sequence continues at coordinate 1,057 of JAYTXB010000263.1, read as the reverse complement.
GCGGCGGCCAACGCGGGCTATCTGCTGGTCGGTTTTGTCGGCCTGATTCTCGATGCTCTTTTGAAAGAACAGATTCCGGGCTGGCTGAGCAGCCTCGGATTGGGGCAGGCCTCCATTGACATCCTCGTCCGCGAAAAGGGCTGGCGGCTGATGATGATGCTCGGCACGACCCCAGCCCTGCTTACGTTCCTGTTCCGCATCTTCGTTCCCGAGTCCGAAAAGTGGCTCGATGAACGAGCCAAGGGCCACACCTCGAACTGGGCGACTGTCGATTTGTTGGGAGTCCTTGTCGGTGGAATCGGTCCCGCTCTGATCATCTTCGTCTGGGCCAGCAAATTTGGTTTGCCGATCCGCGTCGTTGGGACGCTGGTCGGGTTAGTGATTGCCACATTGGGTTACACGTATCCGGTCGTGCGTTTCCTCCAGCGCTGCGACCTCGACGACACGAACGATGGCTCGGCGTCGAAGCGAACGATCCGTGTGATGCTGCTGGCGGCGTGCCTCAGCGGTGTCGCATTGCTGGGGACGTGGGGATCGACGCAATGGGCGGCCAAGTGGGCGGGGGAACTGACACAGAATCAGTATCAGTCGCGCGAGTGGACGCAGATTTGGCTGGCCCTCGGCGCGATCACGGGCACGATTCTGGCGGCTCTGATGGGCGACTGGCTCGGACGACGACTGGCCTATTTTTGTTTGTGTGTGTTGGCGTTGGGATCGGCCTTGTTCTTCTTCCGTTTCAACACGGCTTACGGTCCGATGTTTCTGGCGTCGAGCTTTGTGGCGGGCATGTGTACGGCCTCGTTCTACGGTTGGTTGCCGCTCTACCTGCCGGAGTTGTTCTCCACAAAAATCCGAGCAACAGGACAGGGCTTCAGTTTCAACTTCGGCCGTATTCTCGCCGCCGTCGGCACGTTGCAGACGGGTGCGCTGACGGACACCTTCAAAGACCACGGTGGCATCCCGGCGGCATGCAGTTTGATGAGCCTCGTGTACATCGTGGGGATGGGCATCATCTGGCTGGCCCCGGAAACCAAAGGCCAGCCGCTGCCGGAATGAG
>JAYTXB010000262.1:0-4853 GCA_043743205.1 Schlesneria sp. | reverse complement strand
AAAATCCCTCTCCCTCAACAATGCGCAAAACTTATGCCAAAGGTTGTCGCGAATAAACAATCTCAGAAAACAACTCCCGACTTGTGTGTAAAAGACAGGCATCGCCCACCAATACACCTTTGATTGTGGTGGGCGATGCCCACCCTACATTAAATGTGCAAAGCCCCTCACGGCACACGGCTCGCCTAGAACATCTCACTCATGACCGTGCGAGGTATCAACAAGCCCCGTTCGCTCGTCGTTCGCCAGTGAAACTTTGCGGGTTAGGCAGATTCAAGTTGTCGCCGCAAGTCTGCCGATGAATCCTGCCGAGCCGCATGTTCTCAGCCTGCCTGTTGTGAGAGATCAAACAGGCATTCAATCCAGTCTGGGACAACGTTGCTCGCGCCGGTCGTTCGAGGCTCCTCACTCTTGGTCGTGACGGTCGATATCCCAGCGGGATCCTCGGTCGCTCACAACGTTGTGGCGTTGGCCCCATCAGACATTCGATCACGCACCACGGAGGGAGCGAACATGGCACAGCAGGGGATTAATGTTTTGGCGTTGCTCAAGAATGGCGAACGCTACGTCTTCTTGTACGACGATCGCAGCTCAGACCAGTTGTTACAGACGCTCGGCCGCTACGCCGCCGATCCCGAACTGAACTTCAGTTGGTACGACGCTGCGGTACTCAGCCAACGGATTCGTTCGCTGCAAAACTCGGCAGCCGATGTCGGTGACATGAACCTGAACGACCTGGATGTCTCACCGACGGCCACGAGTGACGATGTCCCTCGCAATCGCATCCAACGGCGCGCAGCCTGATCGAGTGAGGCACGCCGATGTTCGAGGCGATTGACGGCTTTCTCCGGTATCTCAAGATCGAGCGGAATGCGTCCGAGTTGACGATCAAGTCGTACTCGGAAGACTTCGGCAGTTTGCTCGACTACGTGCGTGATCGAGTGGGAGAAGTCTCTGCTCCGGCGGAGCTTCAGATCGCACAGCTGCGCGGTTACGTCGCCTATCTGCATGAATGCGACTATGCGAAGACGACCATCGCGCGACGGCTCGCTTCGTTGCGCAGCTTCTTCCGCTATTGTCAGCGTGAAGGACTCGTGACCTCGAATCCGGCGAAGGCCCTGCGCACGCCGCGCGTCGGTCGCAAGCTGCCGCACTTCCTGACGATTGACCAGATCACGCAGTTGCTCGAATCGCCGCCTGCGAATGAAGCGGAGGGCTTGCGCGATCGCGCGCTCCTCGAAACGATGTACTCGGCGGGGCTGCGTGTGGCGGAACTCGTCGGCATGAACATCGAGCATTGGGACCGCGACGCGAACATCGTCCGCGTCTACGGTAAGGGGAAGAAGGAAAGAATCGCGCCGATCGGTCGTCACGCTGCGAAGGCGCTCTATCAATGGATGGACGTTCGGCAACCGGCCCCCAATGCGAAGCCCGACGATCAAGCTGCCGTATTCCTGAACCGCTTCGGGACGAGGCTCACCACCCGCAGCGTCGGCCGCATGTTGGAGAAGTATCTGAATCTGACGGGCCTCGATCAGATTACAACTCCGCATACGTTGCGACACACCTTCGCCACGCACCTCCTCGACGGAGGAGCTGACCTGCGTAGCGTCCAAGAATTACTCGGACACAAGAGCCTGACGACGACGCAAATCTACACGCACGTCAGCACGAAGCGACTCAAGGACACGTACGAGCAGGCGCACCCGCATGCAGAGAAGAATCGGAAGAAGTGATGGGCCATATTGTCATTCTCAGGTCAACATATTCATTGCACGGTTGGAATTGGCGGGATTGTTGAACGGAGGACCTCAGTCATGGAATGCCCGAGCTACGTAGGCGAGGCATTCCATGACTCGCATTCGCGTGAAGCATTAATCCCCTGCGCTACTCCCCAAGTCCGACCTCAAAACACGCCGCTTCGTGAGCATTCCGCACGAGCAGCTTGCCTCGCACGAGAACCGGGTGATTCCACGTGATGTCCTCGGCATTGAGGGCTTGGAAGCTGGCGGTTTCTTCCGGGCGGGTGGACGTTGCTGGAACAAGCACGACTCTACCGTCTTCACTCAGGATCAGCAGCGTCTCACCGACGAGTAGCAACTGGCCGTAGCCGTAGCGACCCGACTTCCACTTCACTTTGCCGGTCTCAATCTCAAGGCACGTGAGCGTGCCGTCATCGAGTCCGTAGACGTAGCCGTCGCGCTGAACGAAGTCGTTGAACTTGGGGCGGAAACGGTTCGAGTGCCAGCGCTGAGTGACCGTCCAGATCGATTTCTCACGAGCGAGGTCGATGCGTACGGTGCCGACTCCATAGCCGCAGCCGAACAGCAGCGAGTTGTCTGCCACCTTCAACGGCTGCGCGCCGTTCACCTGTGGTCCGTTGCCCCAGGGGAAGTACCAGAGTTCGCGACCGTCGGCCAATGCGTGTCCCGCCAAGCCGTCTCCGAGAGGAACAAGAACCACAGGCTCCCCGAGCAGTGACTCGACTCGCGGGCTGCCATAACTGGCGATGCGACTGCCACTAGACCAGATGCGCTGGCCGGTCTGCTTGTCATACGCCACGACCGACTGGCCATCTCTTCCCCCCGGCACCACAATCACAAACTGATCGACGACGAGCGGCGAACCGGCGGTTCCCCAACCGAGGTTAGGCACGGGTGATCTTGGCGTTCCGGCTTCTTTCAAAATGTCAGCCGACCACACGACACGGCCGGTCGCGGCATCAAGGCAATTCAGCAATCCCGTCGCGCCCTGCGTGTAGAGCAGGCCCCCGTCGAATTGCGGCGTCGCGCGTGGTCCGGTCCCACCTTGGGCGTCCGACGCACCAAACTTGACGGGATCGAGGTGACTCCAAAGCTGCTGACCGGTGGTGAGGTGATAGGCGACCACCGCTTCCTCATCGCCGCGTTGTTCTTGAGTGAAAGCCATGTCACCGATCACGGCAAACGATGACCACGCCTTGCCGACCGGATGCCGCCACAATTCTTGGGGGGGGCGTGCAGACCAGTCGGTTCGCAGCGTGACCTCACGCACGACACTCGCGCGATCTGCGCCGCGATAGCCGGGCCAATCGTTGTCGCGCGCCATGAGCGGCGCGACTTTTGGCGTCGAATCTCCAGTTGCAACAATCGCGGACATCGGCTCGTTCACGGGGAGTGACGCAATGAACTCACGCGCAGCTTGGTCGGAACTCGGACGCCACACCGGCACGATGCGTGTCGGCACCATGTCGCCATCAAACCGCTCGAATCGGAAGAGGCCGAAGAACGCCAAGACCGCCGCGACACTTGCTCCCACAGCACCGAATCGAACTCGTCGAGACCACCCCGAAAAGAACGTCCACCAAACCAGCAAACAGAACATCGCCGCTGGCCACACGAACAGGATCGACATCTTGAAGTGAGTCGGATCCTCCCACCACATCGTCCACAGGACACCCTGTGCGAGGCACGCGATCACGAACAGACTGGCCCCAATTTTCCAGCGGCCTCGCGCCTCAGTGGGCCGCACCACGCTGCTCTTCGTTATCGGGGACTCGACGTGAGGCGCAGGCGTGGTGGACATCGGCGGACTTTCAAAGGTTGGCGTATTGGATTGGCTGCTGCGTGAGTGGTCTGCAAACGATTCGGTCTACGGCAGGAACCGAGATCGTTCGGCGGGAGTTGGCATGCGACAGGTCTCATGCTTGCCGAAGAGGCGGTAGCGGTTGCGAGCGATCAGATCGTAGGCGAGGTCTCTCAGCGGCAATGGCACCAGCCACATCAGGGCCGCGAGAACCTGCCACCCGAAGCTAAGCCGCCAGAGAACTCGCACCGCTGCGGACGACTTGCGAAAGGAATGGCCATCGACCAACAGAACCATCGAATTCAAATCGCTCACGTAGGCGACTGGGAGCAGTTGGCGAGCCGTCTCCCCTTGGAGAGGGGCAAACTGAAAGAGTTCCCGACGGTCGCGAGCCAACACGAAATCGACCGACCGACTACACAAACCGCAGACGCCGTCGAAGAACAGGAGACAACGCGCCGCTTCGGACGTGCGATCTTCTGAGGCGACGGCACCCGGCGTCCCTGTCGCGAGAGTCGCGGCGGCGGTACTCATGGCAGGCTCGTTCATTATCGCTCCTGTTCAACCGTACTCGCCGTCGCCCGCCGCAAACTTTGTGACAGTCGGCCTCGACGCGGTGGATTGAGGCGGGCGGATCGTAGCCGATCTTCGGTCAACCGGCCAAGCGGCGTTCTCAGCCGACGCCAGCAGTTCGGCCGAGCAACGAAGTGGCGGCAGACAATTCTGATTTCAGCGCGGTTTCCGGTGAGAATCGAGCTGAGCACGAAGAAGCGGTGCGGAAACCGGTGGCCTTGCGCGGGGTCGTTTGGAACATCGTGGCAGGAAACCCAGAAAAGGTGCGGGGCGAAGTCGTCTCGCCGTTGCAAAGTCCCACCAAAAATGCGATTCTCCCGCCCCCTTCCAGCCTCGGCTGGCGGCCGCCTTGTGAGACGCTGGCCGTTTGGGTGACAAGTTTCGTGGGATCGAACAGATTCTTCGGGTCGCAGGGAAGCCACTGGCGTGTCACGTTGGGGCCGCTCAGGTTAGGACGTTTTGGGAAATCGGGAGAGATCATGCGTTTGAAAGTTGGCGATGTTGTCCAAGTGGTAGCTGGTGACGACAAGGGAACGCGCGGCAAGGTCGTGCGGACTGATCGTGAGAAGAACAAGATCGTGGTGGAAGGTGTTAATCGCGCGTACAAGCACGTTAAACGCGGCCATCCGAAAGCGCCTCAAGGGGGGCGGTTGTCGATCGAGATGCCAATCAGCGCCTCGAACGCCATGCTCATCGATCCGACCACGGACAAGCCG
>JAYTXB010000261.1:0-2230 GCA_043743205.1 Schlesneria sp. | reverse complement strand
GCGTGTTCGCTCGCTTCGAAAAAACAGCCGCCAACTTCGCCGGAATGATCAAAATGGCCTTCATCCAGCGATACCTGAAAATCCTCGCCCCGCGAGTTTAGGGACAGAGCCTAGTACGGCCTCCTGACAACATTCTTCTGCAACGTAACTGCGGTCTGTGCCAGCAGCCTACCGTTGATTGTTGCGCCGGTGTTCATGGCGATCAACGTCTTGGACAGAATGGTCCCATTGAATTGTGATGTCGTTCCTAGCGTCACCTTGCCGCCAACTTGCCAGAATATGTTCTTAGGGAGTGCGCCGCCTCTCAGGATAACTTTCTTGGCGTTAGCGAGCTCGAGATTTCCCGCTACCTGGAGGATCCACACGTCTAGTGAGGTACCACTGAACGTGACATCTGTCGGGATCGTTACGTTGGAACTCCATTTGTAGACGCCAGGGGTAAGAACACGACCACCAATATTTCCGGCGCCCAGCTCGGTGACATTAGCTGGCCGACCGGCGGCGTCGGTGTACGCGGTTTGCATGTCAAGCACCGCCGTCGTGAGCTTGGTAGCGTTGATGATTCTGCATGCGGGTCCGGCGGCATCGACGCTGTAAATGTTTCCATATACTTGAGGGCAAGTGAGGAGAATCGCGGCCCCGGTGATTGGGCTGGCCCCCACATCCCCGACGACCGTCGAATAGGGAACATTTGTCACCCCCGTTTTCGAGAGGATCGCAAAGCCAGCCGCGCTCCTCAGGTTTACCGGCGCTGGACCGGCTGCGTACGCCACCCCCAATTGGTTCGCTTGAATCGCGAGTGAGAGAACGAATCCGCTGATGGCCATCAATTTGCTGCGCATGCTTGAAACTCCTTGACCCTGGTGCTGCTTGACGGAGCCGCGACACAACTGAAGGGCCGCTTTGAAAAACTCGCCGCTTCACATGTCGCAATTCGTGCGCCAGCGTCTAATGCCTTATTGGTCCAAGATATCGTGCAGCGGTGATGCTCGTTCATCGCGCGATGTGAGTCCTTGACGGTCATCTGCGGTGACGCTTCTGCGGCGTGTGGGCCGGGACCGTCGCCGGGCGGACTGGTTTCGGGGTGGGACAGGCTGGAATGTCTGTCGTTCGGGCTGGAATCGTCACGAAGCAGGCTCGTCTCACCGCAGGACGGACTGAGACTACGACCGTTCGGACTGGAACCGTGACCGAGCAGGCTTGAACTGCGACCGTTCCGGGTTGAACTGCGACGGAACAGACTTGAACTGCGACGATTCAAGTTTGAATGACGGCCAGACAAGTCCGTCGGACGCCGAAACAGGTCGGATTTGCAGCCCGGTCGATTGGCGAAGTTGCGGCGCAACACACTTCGCGATAGCGTGTTGCGACCCATCGACTCGATCCTGCCTGTCTCACGCCGGGATCGGGCTGACAATTCCAAACTGATCCGCGTTCCCTGATCCCTTTCCGAGGAGTCCCCTGTCATGGCCAAGGTCAAGCTGTCATTGCGCGATTTGTCGGTTCCGCAAAAGGTGCAGTTCCTGCGGCAGGTGGTCACGGCGATGACGGGGAACGCCAATTATGCGACTCCCTCGCCGACGCTGGCGTCGATCACCACCAAGACCGACGATCTGGAGACGAAGTTCAATGAGGCTCAAGCCGCCCGACTGACGGCTCAGCAGAAGACATCGCTGCAAGACACGGCCGAACGAGACGCCGATGCCGCCGTCACTCAACTGGCGTCGTATGTCGAGAACACGTCGGCGGGAGACTCTGCGAAAATCCAAAGCGCGGGCATGGAAGTGCGCGCCACACCCGCACCGGTCGGGACACTGCCCGCTCCCGCCGGAATCGTCGCCACGATCGGCGACCTCGACGGGGAGATCGACTTGGATTGGGATTCCGTGCGTGGAGCGATCAGCTACGTCATGCAACGCAGCGTGGACCCGCCGACCGCGACCAGTTGGCAATCCGCTGGAGTGGTGACCAAGTCCAAGGGCAGCGTGACCGGTCTGACGAGCGGCACCAAATACTGGTTCCGAGTCGCCGCCGTCGGTACCGCCGGTCAGGGTGCCTGGAGCAACCCGGCCAGTCGCGTCGTGCAATGATCGCCGAGTGTCACTGGCGTTCGGCGGGGTGTATAGACTGAAGACAAGGGTAACAGGTGTTCGGGGACATGGGTGACACCAGCGGGTTATCGTGTGGCTTTTCGAAAGCGTAGGCCATGCGATGTCTTGGAAGGTGGAAA
>JAYTXB010000260.1:0-1774 GCA_043743205.1 Schlesneria sp. | reverse complement strand
GATCCGCTGGGAAAAGAAGGTCGAAAACTATCTCGGCTTCGTCCATCTTCGGCTCACCATCATCACACTGAAAGCAGCAAAGGTTCTCGGATAGGCTCTAAAACACATCATTCGTCGCCGCGCGAGGTATAAACGAACTTTCGACATTAGGGAGTGATTGAGGCCCCGTTTCCTAGCAGCGATGGCTCGCGAATCCCAGAAGTGCGACGACTTCAGCCACCCTCATTTCAAAGTCGGCCGATCACTACACCAAGCCATGTTTCTTGCGGAGATACCACTCCAAGGTCATCACGCCGACGAAGGTGAGCAGGAACCACCAGTTGTCCCACAGTGTGATGAGCTGGATGCGGGTGAGGTCACTCATCTTGGCGGCTTTGAGTCGAGCGATCAGTCCGTCCAGTTCTTCCGGTTTCTGAGTCGAGCCGCCGGTGATCGATGAGAGTTGTTTCAGGAACTCGTGATCGGCGCTGGGGTAGTCCAGTTCCAAGTCGCGGGCATCGACGATGAAGCGGGTGAAGGCATCGAATCCGAGCATCTGTCCGCCGTGTTTGGCCGACGCGCGGACCCAGTAGTCGCCGGGAGCCAGTGTCTTCGCGAACTCGGCCGAGTATTCACCGTTGGCTGTGCGTGGCGTGAGACTGGTCTCAACGCCATCCGGGCCGGTGACTTTGATTTGAAACTCGGCCTCCTTGAGAGGTGCGCCCGTTACGTCGCGGGCACCGAAAGTGAGCGTGGAAACTCCGCCCGGCGCAAGGTTGCGCGGTTGAACATTCACCCAGACCGGTTGGTCAGTGTCCGCTTCCTTGCGAGCCAACCACAGAATCATCTGTCGCCAGAACCGCTGATGGAGATCGGCCTGCTTGCTGACTGTACACCACAGGTACGTCGTGTCCCCGGCAAATGCGGCTACTCGCGCGCGGCCGACGGTGGTCGCAAACAAGACCGGTGCCCCATCGGAGGTGACGGCCCACGGTTCGATCAAGTCGCTCTTCGCCTTGAGTTTGCTGGCCCCCGTCAGCGGCGCAAGCTCTTGCCAGAGACTGCGATTCTTGTCGGGCGGTCCCAACTGCATGACGTACTCGCGCTGCCCCTTCTCCGTCGGGATGATCTTGAGTTTGCCGGTGATCTGTGTGGCGAGATTCAACTTGCCTGCGGGTCGCGCGTCACTCGGGTCGAGTTCCACCGGCAGCCAGTTTTCGAGCGGCGTGGTCGCGTAACCGCCGACGCCAAAATTCTGAAGTCCTCCCGTCATGAGCAGTCCCGCGCCGTCTTCGAGTCGTTCACTGAGCCGCTGGAGTAACTCAGGGCCAAACGCTTCTGCTGGGACATCTCCGATGATGAAGACGTTGTATCGACCCGGTTCAAACCACGTCGGGTCGATCTTCGTTTGTACGGCGAAGCGACCGCGCCGGACCTCTTGGAAGTCGAGTTGAATCTTGTCGGCCCCGTTGACCATGTTGAGCCACTTCTGCTCCGGCCGCGCGGTGTCGAAGTACGCGACGTTCAGGCCACCCTGTTTGACGGTGATGACCGTCGCGCGGGTGTTGTTCCCTTTCAGCAACTCGCCGTCCGCCGGTTCGACTTCAATCCCGACCTTCAACTCACCCGGCACCTGCGGTGAGAACGACAGCTCGAGGTCGATCGTTTCCGAGTCCAACTTGATCTCAATTTCTTGGACGGTCTTCGTTTGGGAGTTGGCGGGCGCGGGCTTCAATTCCCCCAACTCTCCCGGCGGTTTGCGACCACGATCTTCGACCATGACGCGCACGCGCAC
>JAYTXB010000259.1:0-8621 GCA_043743205.1 Schlesneria sp. | reverse complement strand
GATCCGCTGGGAAAAGAAGGTCGAAAACTATCTCGGCTTCGTCCATCTTCGGCTCACCATCATCACACTGAAAGCAGCAAAGGTTCTCGGATAGGCTCTTAGCCTTTTCCGGCTCTCCGCAATTCCTGTTGGCCCGCAGAAATTAGCCGCAGGGCTCTAGCCCCGGTTAAGCGAAATCGAACCGGGGCTAGCGCCCTGCGGCTGATGTACCACAAGAATCAACTCGAATGGCGGAGAGCCCCTTTTCCCCGATAGCTAATGACTAATTGCCAATGACTTCCACCAGGGGGTCTGGCCACAACGTTACGGGCCACGGCGAAACTGTGGAGACACGCTTCGCAGCAGCATAATTCCGAACGAAGACCAGCCCTGACTCACGTGGCAGTTCACTCAGATCGAGGTCGCCGATGTGACGCCATTCGCGTTCGACGGTCCAGTCGATTCCGGCCGCGGACTCGTGCTCAACATCGGTCTCGTTTGCTCCGACGGCCAGCGAGTGAGCGAGCTGAAAGTACGATTGGTCGTGTTCATTGAGGTCGCGCCAGTTTGCTTCATTTCCATAGACGACGGGACGTACTCCTCGCTCCTTCAGCCAACTCTGATGAATGCACAGCCCGTACGGCTCGAAGTCCCAGCGTCCACGATGACGGCGGAACCGCCTCAATTCGGGCAGTTGCGATAGGGGCGAGGCCGTGAAGCTGACGACACGTACCCCACCGCGAGCGGTTCGCGTCGAAGCAATCAAACGTCGTTGCCGAAGGATCCGTTCGAGTGTCCCGAGTGCCGAGTGATCGGCATCTCTGTGCGAGCACAACAGACTGTCGAAATAGTCCTCGTGCGACTGCTCCGGCCACGGCCCTGGGCATCCGCGCGTCGTATGCGATAGCGAGACCCAGCCGTCTGCCGAGGGGAACGGGACGAGTTCCACAATCGCGGGTGATAAGTCCGCATTGGGCGAGGCATGCTTATAGTGAGACGCGATCACATCGTTCCGCTCGTCCCACAGCGACTCTGTTTCAGAGTGGCCTGGAGCCCAGCGAACTGCTCCCAACGACATCAATTCCCTACGCACCGCCTCCCCTTCCAATGCGGGAACATCGACGAGCGTTACACCGCCGCGACCTGTCTTCAATCGGTCACTCAGGAGTCGATGCCAGTGACCGTTGCTCCTCACTTCCAATACCAACAACTCGCCTGCGGCCATTGCCAACAATCGGTCTCGCTCCGGAATCTCAACCGACACGTTGATCGAATGGCTTGGCTCAAGTTGGTCGGCGACACTGTGCTCCCCCCGCCTCAATTGAGTGTGATCCAAGTTCAGGATTTGAGCACCACGCCTGACGAACTCACACCCAGCGGTTGCATCGCCGATCAGCAATCGCTCACCGCGATCACGGATGCGACGCAGACAGGCTCGCAGTCCGAGCAACCACGGCGCGTTGGGGACAACGAGACGCGGCCGCCGCGACATCACAATCGCGGTGCTGAGGCGAGTTTCCATCAAAGATAAGCCTCGCGCGGACGAACGTGAGCCGTTTAACCGCGTGGGCAACTCCCCGCGCGTGAGTGAGGTGCCAGCCTGTTTCTTCGATCGACTCGCGGGGCGTTGCCCACGCGGTTAAGCGAGGTAAAGCTCTCACTTGTGCCCGCGCAAGGTATAAACTCTCAGGCGACTCAACAGGTCGTCACCCTACGGTGAGAAGTTCAATCCATGAGCGGCCAAGTGTCGTGTGTATCGAATGGATCGAGCCGCCGATGACTGCTGGAAACTGGGTGCCCGAACTGGTCGAGATCGCAGGAGGAAAGAACGTTCAGAGTGAACACAATCAACACTCGCCGTGGCTTGATTGGAGCAAGCTCGCCGAGGCGGCCCCGGACTTTCTGATTTTCGTGCCGTACGGGTGGAGCATCTCCCGCGCGGGAAGAACTGCACTGGATCACAAACCGCTCCGAATGGCCCGCGCTCAACGCGGTTCGCTCGCGACGCGTCTTCATCGTGGACGGCCACCACTACTTCAATCGCCCTAGTCCATGATTGATTGACTCCGTCGAGATTCTGTCGGAGATTCTGTCGGAGATTCTGCATCTTGGCCGTTGTGACTTCGGCCATCACGGTTCTGGATGGAAATCGTGGATCGGAGAGGGATAACAGCCCGTTGAAAAACTGTAGGATGGCCTTCTAGGCCGTCGTTTTTCTGCGGGAAATCGGACGGGCAAGATGCCCATCCTACGTTTTTCAACGGCTGCTAAGGCGAGTGGCAGGAGTTCGCATACCAACCGTAGACCGGACGCCTACGTCCGGTCGGCTCAAACAGACCGGACGAAGGCGTCCGGTCTACGGTCAATCCTCACCTGCCGCTCGCCTAAGCAGGATTGTAGAACCCCTGCGAACTTTGCTGGCGGCCGTTACACTGAGCCACGCATTGCCACATTTCGTGCCGTGCGACCTGCTGAAACACCATCCCTGGCCTCGACGGTTTCCTTATGACTGAACCTCGCTCACAAGCCGTGAATTCCAATCCAACATTGACGAGTCCCATGACCGTGCCGCGCTTCATGGCGGCAAAAGCCAAGGGGAAAAAGTTGTCCGTGCTGACGGCTTACGACTATTTGTGGGCCGGTCTGTTCGACGAAGCGGGAGTCGATGCCATTTTGGTGGGTGATTCGCTGGGGATGGTCGTGCAGGGGAAATCAACCACGCTCCCGGTGACACTCGACCAGATGATCTATCACGGTGAGATGGTCGTGCGCGCCGTGAAGCAGGCGCTGGTCATCGTCGATCTCCCGTTCATGTCGTACCAAGTCAGTCCGGCTCAGGCGGTCGAGACGGCCGGACGGGTTCTCAAAGAGACCGGCTGTGCGGCAGTGAAGCTCGAAGGGGGTGTGCATCAAGCGGCGACCATCAAAGCGTTGGCGCAGGCCGATCTGCCGGTGATGGCTCACGTCGGAATGAGGCCGCAGTCGGTCAGGCGACTCGGCGCGATGTCGAAGGTTCAACGTGATGAAGTGGAACTACTGGCCGATGCGCGGGCTGCCGAGGAAGCCGGGGCATTCGGCATCGTGCTGGAACTAATTCCGCGCGGCATCGCAGCCAGGATTACGAAGGCGCTGACCATCCCGACGATCGGCATCGGTGCTGGTCCCGATTGCGATGGACAGGTTCTCGTCAGTTGCGACATGCTCGGGTTGACGGCGGGGTTCCAGCCGAGGTTCCTCAAACGATTCGCCGACCTGCGCGAAACGACGTTGGCAGCGACTCGGCAGTACATCACTGAAGTCGCTGCCGGTGAATTCCCCGATGCGGCTCACTCGCACGAGTGACGCATCGCATCACGCACTCAGATCGTTTGTGTCCCAGCGTCGTGTCCCAAACTTCCGAAGTCTCCGAAGACTTCGGAAGTTTTTTGCGAGCGACTCATACACCTCACGCGGCGGAAGTTGAGGTGTCGAGTCCGGTTCGGAATTCAAGCGTCTCGCTGTCGAACCGGACGCTAGCGCGTTCCGGCTATTGGGGTGAGCCTCATTCTCCGCCGCGCGACTCATGGAGTCATCTCTTCGTCCAACTTTGCCGAAAGTTCACGTCGGCGAGTTGTTGTTCTACGTGAGCATCGAGTACTTCTCGTCCGCGCTGTTTTGTTGTGAGTGATTCGCTCTTTGGAGAAAGTTCATGCCCAAGTTGACTGTGGAAGGTTTCGGCGAGTTTGACGTGGCGGAAGGAAAGCGACTGGTCCTCGCGCTGACCGAGGATGCGGGAGTCGATCAACTTCACGCCTGCGGCGGCAACGCGCGGTGTACGACCTGCCGTGTCGAGGTCATCACGGGCGAACCCGACGCGATGACGATGGCCGAGAAAAATGTCCTCCAAGCCAAGGGATTGACGGGCGTTCGGTTGAGTTGCCAGATGGTGTGTGACCGCGACCTAATCGTGCGCTGCACCAGTCGGTGGCACGGCAGCGGTCGCCCCAGTCCCGGTAATGTCCCCACGGCTGAGATGTCGCCGCCGCCGGAGTGGACGACGAGGTGAGGAACAGCCAAGGGACAGAGAACAGGAGTCAGACGCGGAATGAGATCAGGTGTTGGGTGGCTTTGATGAGGGAGAACCACATGAGTGTGACGTTTTGGACGAGGCGAGTTGTGGCAGTAATGTACTTGTGGTGTCTCGCGACCCGTGCGGTTGGAGCCGATCACATTCGCGATCTTCAGACGGCCGCGATCGAAGCGAACAAAGCGGACTTCGGTCACTGGGGGCATGACGCGGCGAACTACAAGCATTGGGGATCACACACCAACCGGCTGATCCCGGTCTACACGTTCGGGACGCTCACACCGCGTGGCACTTCCGGCGAGTTCGGTCCCGTCGATCTGCGGAACTTTAACGGAACTAACAGCGCGTATCGCAGCGAAGAGAAATTGAAGCGGCTCTATGGGCGAGTCCCCGCCAACACGCTCAACCTGTCGGCCGAGTACCTCGATCAGACGAACATCTACGACCTGCAACGGGCCGCGTTCGACAGCGGTAAGAAGTACGTCTTCCTCGTGATCTTCGACGGCATGGATTGGAACACGACACGCGCGGCGGCAATCCACAAAACGCAGTCGATCACCTACACGAGCGGTCGCGGGACGGGACTGCACATGCAGGACTACACGGCAAGTGGCTCGACCCAATTCGGGTTCATGTGTACGAGTCCGCACAATGCCGGAACGAAGAGTGATCCCGACCAGCAGACTGTTCTCAATCCGGGCGGCACGCTGTTCGGCGGTTACAACGTCGAGCACGGTGGTCCCAATCCCTGGACTCCCGGCAACGATCCGCCGTACCTCATCAGCAAGTCCGCCAACAAAGCGTTCCTGCACGCCTACACCGACTCCTCCAGTTCCGCGTCGAGCATGACGGCGGGTCTCAAGACCTATAACGACGGCGTGAACATGGACTATGCGGGGCAGCCCGTCCGCACGATTGCTCATTGGGCACAAGAGCAGGGTTACTCGGTGGGAGCCGTGACGAGCGTTCCAATCAGTCATGCGACCCCCGCTTGCGCGTATGCTCACAACGTCGAACGGGATGACTATCAAGACCTCACGCGAGACATGCTCGGCCTGAAGTCGATCGTTCACCCCAATGAACCGCTCCCCGGTTTGGATGTCGTCATCGGCGCGGGCTTCGGCGATGTCCGAGCGAAGGACGGAACAGAAGCGACCGAAAAGGAACCGGCAACGAGACCGGCGGGGTCCAACTTCGTTCCCGGCAATGCGTATCTGACCGATGCCGATTTGAAGGCGGTCGATGTTCGCAACGGCGGCAAGTACGTGACGGCCGTCCGCGCGAAGGGTGTCAACGGACAACAGCGACTACGAGAAGCGGCTCGCGAGGCCGCGACTTCAAACAAGCGGCTGCTCGGTTTTTATGGCGTCGGCAAAACCAAGCATCTTCCGTTCGCCACGGCCGATGGCGAGTTCAATCCCACGATCGGCCGCGCAGGGAAGGACAAGACCGAAAAGTACACACCAGCCGACTTGATCGAGAACCCCAAGCTGACCGACATGGCTTCCGCTGCCATCGACGTACTCTCGCAAAACAAGCGAGGCTTCTGGTTGATGGTCGAGTCGGGTGATGTCGATTGGGCGAACCACGACAACAACCTCGACTCCTCCATCGGTGCAGTCCTCTCCGGCGATGCGGCGGTCAAGACGATCACCGACTGGGTTGAGCAGCACAGCAATTGGAACGAGTCGCTGTTGATCGTCACCGCCGACCACGGCCACTACCTCGTGCTGGAAAAACCCGAGCTGCTGATCGCGCCGAAGTAGTGAGGTCGCAAGCTTGGGAGCGGAACTCATGGCAACTTCGGGGGCTTCCGCAATGCCGGAGCGTCCCCGCCACTCAGTTGAAGCGGGCCTCGTACACCATAACGTTCCGATCACTCCCGTTTTCGACATCATTCTGTCAGGATCTTCCCGCCGCTTTGATTGCCCTCCTTCGTCGCACCAGGACCTCTTCGCATGACGACCGTCACGACATTCACTTCTCTCTCCGATCAACTTCGCAGCGGCGGGCCTGCCGCGGTGTTGGACCTGCTCGCCAGTTCGCTCATCGAGCAGAAGGACTTTCACAAACTGTTCGACGCACGCTGCCAGCGGAAGAAATTTGAGTTGGGTCTGCCGCTCCATCGGCCCACGTCGTTCGAGGATGTTCCGAGCGACAAGCGCGACGAGTTTGAAGTGGCCTACATGGCGGCAGCGCGGGAGGCCGGGCAGTTACTGCTCGCCGACAAAAAGCTGGGGCAGGCCTGGATGTACTTTCACGCCATCCGCGAAACGGGCCCCATCAAAGCGGCTCTCGACGCGCTGCCGCTCCCGCGCGAAGCCGACGACGAAACGGAAGAACTGATCGACCTCGCCTTCTACAAGCTAGTCCATCCGGTGAAGGGCTTGCAGACGATGCTGCGGACGCATGGGACATGCAGCACGATCACGTCGCTCGATCAACAGTTTCAGAACCTCACACCCGAGCAACGTTCCGAGTGCGCGGCGATCCTCGTGAAGTCACTGCATACCGACTTGTTGCAGTCGATCGCGCGTGAGGTCAAGCAGCGGATGCCGTTCGCGCCGCCTGCCACGACGCTGCGTGAATTGATTGCCGGGCGCGAGTGGCTGTTCGCCGACAACAACTATCACATCGATGTCTCGCACCTGCACTCGACCGTCCGCTTCGCTCGCTCACTGAATGCCGGTTCACCCGAGTTGGCACTTGCCCGCGACTTGGCCGAGTACGGTTCGCAGCTCTCGCCGCAGTTTCAGTACGCAGGTGAAGCACCGTTCACCGAGTTCTATCTCGCGCACATTCAGTTCTTCAAATTCTTGGCGAGCGACGAGCAAGACGCGGCGCTGGCTTACTTCCAGCGGCAACTCGAACAAGAACCCGACGAGCCGGATCAGGCTCTGATTGCCTACGTCCTTGTCGATCTGCTCGCGCGCACCGAGCAGCTTGGCAAAGCGGTGACGTTGGCCGAGAAGTATCTGCTCAAGGCCGACCCCGATTTCGCGGCGGCCTTCTCAGAACTCTGTCTGAAGGCGGGTTGCCTCGACGTGCTGCGTTCGTCCGCCGAATCGCGCGGCGACTTGGTGACGTTCGCGGCGGCCCTCGTTCAACAAACACCGCCACTGTGACACGAAGCCGAGCGAGGCGGGAGGCGAAAAGAACTAGCCACGGATTGCTCAAGCACGGCTTCACTTCGCTCAGCCACAACCGAACAGAATTAGGAAAGCAGAACACAACTGTCCGGCTATAAGTCGAACAGCGTCATCTGGTTAAAGGTGCGGCCATCTGAAGTCGGTGTTTTTTCGGCGGTTAGGGCCTGGATTACAGGGGTTTTCTCGAAAAGTGTGAGGCTGAGAATTTGCAGAATTGCGGACAGGCTGCGATCCACGTTCAGTTCGCGTTTGATGATCGCCACCAGCACGTAGGTGCTGATCGCGATCCAGACCTGTGTCTTCACCGCATTCTCGCTGGTGCCGAAGAAGGCTTTGATTCGCAGGTTCTGCTTGATTCATTTGAAGAACAGTTCGACCTGCCAGCGGGACTTGTACAACCCCGCGACGGTCAGCGCCGGGATCGTGAAGTTGTTCGTCAGGAAGACGAATCGCCGGTCGGTTTCGGCATCGTAGTACGACACACGACGCAGAGGATCGGGATGCAAACGCGACGACTTGACCCCTGCCAGCATGATCGTCTGATCGCTGCCGGTGCTGCTTGATTGCTTCGCAACGTCCGGTCGTCTTGTCGATCTTGCGGCTCACTCTGCGCGTGTAATCGAGGTTGCGTTTCGCACGCGTCACGAAGAATGCCGAGTGGTTGGTGAACCGGTGCAGTCGCGCGAAATCGACGTAGCCCCGGTCCATCACGTAGAACGCACCCGGTTCGATCGGCAGATGGTCGAGCACGGTGACATCGTGGACTTTCCCGTGGGAAACAGGCACAAACGTGGGGATGTTGCCGCGCAGGTCCAACAGCGTGTGCCGCTTCACGGCTCCTTTGCGTCGCCGAAACTTGGCCCACGGGAAGAGCGTCAGGCACAGGTCGATCGTCGTCGAGTCGAGCGCGTAGACCGTCTGTTCCAACATCACCGCCAAGGCCTCGTCGGCGTACAACCGGCGGGCCCGACCCATCAGCACTTGGGCAAAGTCGGCATAGATGCGCCAGTCGTGAGCCAGATTGGCATCGGCCGGCGAACTGCGCGATACGCGTCCCCGAAACCCCGCGTGATACAGCTTCGGTCCCACCGCACGCAGGCAGGTCTCGATGTCGCGCAGACTCTCGCGAAACGTCCACTGCGCAAACGCCAGACACAAAAACTGATCGCGACACGAGAAGCCACGCAACCGACTGTCGCCCCCATACCGACGAACACACGTGTTGAATTCGTGACGCGGAAGAAACTCCATGAGCTGCGCAAAGACCATCTGCCCCGAGAACATTCGTCAACCCCCACCGTCCGGCCCCTGCCGAAAACGGTCGATTCTGACGGATCGAGCTGAAGTCGTGCGCGCTCATGATTCGACGCAACTCTCCAAAATGACTAGATGTTCCAACCAATCGCAAAACCATTAGCCGGACAGTT
>JAYTXB010000258.1:0-3137 GCA_043743205.1 Schlesneria sp. | reverse complement strand
CGGCGGGAATCAACCAGATTTCCTGCCAAGAGTGCGTCGCGTCGCGCGTGTAGGCTTGGCCGACGACTCCCGAGAGCCACGAGCCAACGAACATTCCCGCGCCGAGCGTGACCAGCGCGTGCAGACCCTGCGCAGCCGAGCGGATATCCGCACCAGCACGCTTGTCCACGTACATGCGGCCCATCACGAACACGAAGTCGTAGCACATGCCATGCAGACAAATCCCCACGAACAGCATCCACAGCGCAGTAGGGTTGCTGGCGAAGGCGGCGAACAAGCCGAACCGCAACGCCCACGCACCGATCCCTACCAGCAAGACTCCTTTAACGCCGAGTCTCGGCAACAGCAGTGGCAGCAGCAGGAGGAAGATGACATCCGAGACTTGGCCGAGCGTCATCTTGGCGGCGGCGTTCGGAATGTTCAGTTCGTTCATGAAGGCGTTCATCCACGTGAAGTAAAAGCTCAGCGGCACGCAGATCAGGAACGAGCAAACCATGAACGTGGCGAACGACCGATCTCGCAGTAACCGCAGCGCATCGAAGCCGAGCAACGTTCCCAATGAGACCGGCGTGTTGGCTCCTTTGGGGGGCGTGTGAGGCAGCGTCAGCGAATAGAGGCCCATCACCAGAGCGGCTCCCGACGCGAGCTGAAACATTCCCGCCGAGTCCTCCAGCTTCAACGCACTCACGACGAGGCCCGCTGCGATCCAACCGACGCTGGCCATCACCATGACCAGCGGAAACTCCTTCGCCGGGTTCTGGCAGTGCTGCAACGTGAGCGAATTGGTGAGGCCATGCCCCGCCATATACGTGACCGTGTAAGCCAACAACGCGGGATAGAACGCACTGAAGTCGTGCAGCGTGGAGACGTAATACAGCAAGGCGGCTCCCGCCAGATGCAGCACGGCGAGGATGCGTTGCGTGGCGAAGAAACGATCCGCCACGATCCCCACGATGAACGGTGACAGCAGCGCTCCGACCGCCGTCGAACCATACGCCAACCCAACCTGCTCACCCCGAAAGCTGAGCGTTTTTGTCAGATACGTTCCCATCGTCACGTACCACGCTCCCCACACGAAGTAGTGCAGGAAAACCATCACCCAGAGTCGAACGAACAGTAGCGGTGTCATGTTGGGAGCGTTTCTGTTGGGGGGGGAATTACCAAGATGACACATCGACTCGCTGCGCCAGTGACAGTGTGGCGTTGTTTCACAGCGATGGGATTCGTCAGTCGTACTTCACTTGATAGCCCGCGATCATCATTCCCGCATCGACGGTCAGCGTCTGTCCGGTGACGAGACTGCTGCCGGTGATCAGGCTGACAATTCCTTCGGCAATATCCTCGGGATGACAGACTCGACCGAGCGGCAACGTTTTCTCATACGCCTCTTTGATGCCGTCGTAGCGCGGGCCGAGTCCCGCCTGAGTCCAACGCCCTGCGATAAAACCGGGCGCAACACCGTTGACGCGAATCTGCGGCGCGAGCGTTCTCGCCAGTGAGACCGTCAAGTTGTCGAGTGCCGCCTTCGTGCAGCAGTACGGGATCGAACTCCCTTGAGCGAGTTGAGCCGCCACACTCGAGACGTTGATGATGACACCACCACCCGCCGCCAGCATCGGCTCGCGCACGGCACGCGCACAGTGAAAGGCCCCGACCACGTTGACGTGATAGAGCCGCAACCACGTCTCGTCGGAGACCGCTTCCAAGTCTGGGAACGCGATGAACTCGGTCGTCCCCGCGCAGTTGACCAGCACGTCGATCCGCCCCAACGTGGAGGCAGTCTGAGCCACCAGCGAGCGACATGCGGCGTCATCAGCCACGTCCCCTTGAAAGGCGAAACTGCGCACGCCCAACGCGGTGATCTCGCTCACGGTGGCATCGGCTTCGTCGCGCGAACGTGAATAGGTCACGACCACACTGCACCCGAGCTTCGCCAACGCCAGCGCGGTCGCTCGCCCTACTCCCGTCCCGCCACCGGTCACGATGGCCACCTTGTCGAGCATCTGCATGAAAGTTCTTTCTGAAGGGAGATTGTTCGGGGAAGATCGCGGCTAGCAAATCAATGCTGGGCTGGGGGCGGGTACAGCTACCCTGCGGTGACGGGAGATTCAATTGAGTCGGTTGGTGAAGGCTCCTTCGCGTCCGCTTTGAAAATGGGATCGCACCGCTGTTGAGTCCCACGTTTCTCGACTATGGTGCGTCCCCATCGTCACTCAGTTCGCGAGCCAATGCGGCGGGACGCGAGCTGATCTCAACGCCTTTCTTCCGAGAGACCTCAACATGAAACACGGGCTTCGCTGTCTGGAAATGCTGGCTTGCGTGGCGGTCTGCGCGACGCGGCTCATTGCGGCAGAACCGCCGCGCATGAACGTACTGCACATCGTGTCGGACGATCTCACGGCACGGCTCGGTTGTTACGGCGACAAGCACGTGAAGTCGCCGAACATCGACAAACTCGCCGCGCGGGGAGTGAAGTTCGACCGGGCGTACTGCCAGTTCCCATTGTGCAATCCTTCGCGCGCGTCATTCATGACCGGACTGCGTCCCGACACGACGAAGGTTCATGAGAACGCGACCTACTTCCGCAACGTATTGCCGGCAGCGGTCAGCATCCCGCAATCGTTTCGCAAGGCGGGCTACTTCGCAGCGCGCGTCGGCAAGCTCTATCACTACGGTGTGCCGACTCAGATCGGAACCGATGGGCTGGACGATCCGCCGTCATGGCAGCAGGTCGTCAACCCGAAGGGGCACGATAAGGACGTGGAAGATCGCATCTTCACACTGAAGAGGAACGCGCAGGGTGTCCCCCAGTTTGGCGGAACGCTCAGTTGGCTGGCTGATGAAGGGGAAGATACGGCTCAGACGGATGGCATCGGCGCGACGGAGGCCATTCAACTTTTAGAGGCTCATCGCAGCGAACCGTTCTATCTGGCTGTCGGCTTCTTCCGCCCCCACACGCCGTATGTCTCACCGAAGAAATACTTCGATCTCTATCCGCTCGCGTCACTCACGCCGCCGGTCTCTCCCGACAACTTGCGTGACCTCTTTCCGAAGCTCGCGCTGGCGACGATCAAGCCGGAAGAAGAGGCAATGACGGACGACCAACGGCGGCAAGCGTTGCAGGCGTACTTCGCGGC
>JAYTXB010000257.1:0-5797 GCA_043743205.1 Schlesneria sp. | reverse complement strand
TACCGAGCCGACTCCCAATAACGGCCCGAGGCCAAAAACTTGGACGGAAAACACGGCGTTTCTGATCGGCGATATCGTGTTCCCGACGGCGGCCTACCTTCCGGCGGGCACGAGTACGCCGTTCTATTATCGCTGCGTCGATAACACGAAAGCCGTCAAGCCCACGAAGAAGAAGGGAAAGGGGGGCGGGTCGGGAAACGTTGGCCGCAGCGGTCTCAATCTCGCGGACGAACCGATCTGGCCGCGGGCCGCCGGATTGGTCGTGGAAGACAACACTCTCGCGTGGCAGGCAGTGGACAATCGCAAGCCGCTCAAGGCGGTCAAGCTGGAGATTCGCTTCGTCGATCCTTCGACTCAACAACTGCGACAACTGACCATTATTCATTCGCTGGTGGACTGAGTGGCAGTATCCGATTCGTAGGGTGGGCCGGCGCTTCGCCGCGCCGGCCCACCCTACGAATCGGACCGATGACTCAATCCACAAGAACTATGGTGGGCCGGCGCTCGAAGCGAGCTGGTCCCACCCTACGAGACACGAGACGACAGGACGACCAATCACGGCACGTTCGTGATCGCGACAGATTCAAGCCCCCTTTCCTCTGCGGGCCTAGGCAGATGAAACTGGAGACCCAAGCCATGCCAGCCAAGACTCAATACCGCCGCACTTCCAAGGGCACCCCTCACAACAGACGGCGCGGCTCCACCCTGCTCATCGTGATGGTACTGATGGGGATGCTGGCGCTACTCGGCGTGTTGTTCTATACGTTCTCGGCCCAGGAGCGGAGCAACGCCGAATACTATTCGGAAGCGGCGAAGGAACACGGCGAACCGAGCCTCGACGCCGACGTGCTGTTCGACTTCGCGCTGGAACAGATCATCGTGGGGACGAACCCGCAGTTCAAAAACAGCATGCTGTGGGGCAGCCGCCACTCGCTGCTGTCGAACGCGCTCGGCTTCGGCCTGCACAAGCCGGGCGACCTGCACCCGTTCAACGGCGAGGGGGTCAACGTCATCTTCGTTGCGGGCAACGTCGCCGTCGATCAGAACCGGAACGGCCTGCCTGATGACGGCACGGCCGGTGAGTCCGACAACCGTTACCTGCTGCTCTACAACGATTCACCGGCAGCACAGAACGAGGATTTCAATAAAAATGGGAACCTCGATGCGGGTGAAGACCTCAACAACAACGGACAACTGGATGTCCTCGTCGAACGACCGCTGACTGCCGAAGATCTGAATGGGAATGGAATTCTCGATGCGGGTGAAGACACCAACGGCAATGGCGTATTGGACCGTCTCTATCCGCAGAGCGATGTCGGCTACACCTACCCGGACATCAACAACGCTTTTCTGTGTTATGTCGGCAAGGTGCGGGATCAAAACGGCAACGTCCACCAGGTCGTCAAGCCGTCGTACCTCGTGCCGGGCATCCTGCGAAATGCGGGCGGGGCACCCAACACGAACTGGTATCAGGATGCGACCACGGCGGCGCGGAGCATGCGCGCCCATCCCAATCACTTGTTTGTTCCGGCCAAGACCTCCTCGGGAATCACGGTGAACCGATATTTGACCGACATCGAGGCTGCCACCACGTCTCCGCCGCTGTCGGCGGGATTCCCATTTCTTCCGATGAACCCCGGTTACACTACAGCCATCAAAAACCCGGCTCCAACCGTTTCGGGGCGAATGGGAGCCTACAGCAAACTGTCGGCCACACCTTCGGCCGCGTCTCCGAACGGTGACGATCCGGTCGAGTTCGATTACGACAACGACGGCGACAGTTTCCGCGAGTCCATCCTGATGGACCTTGGCCATTGCGTCCGGTCGGATGCGTCAGGCAACAAATACGTGCCGATGTTCCTGATCACAATTCACGAGCTGGATTCGTTGATCAACCTCAATGCTCACGGCAACCTCGCCAAGATTCTGTTCGGGCCGAACGATGTGTCGGCGTCGCCGTCGCCAGCCTCGACACCGGTCAGCAATACGGCGAACCCGTTTGGCTGGGACACGTCGGGCACGCCGGCGTTTTACTCCATCTCGCAGTCCAATCTCGGAATGGGACCTTCGGAGGTCAATCCGTTCTGGGCACTGAACGCCCGCTACGGCACCGATGGCGGCGGGGCGGGGTTCACTCAACATCAAGCGTTCTTCGGTTCGACGCCCACGCTGCTGAGTGGCGCGAATCCGCCGTGGGGTGAGACTGCCAACATGGAACTGTTGTGGGCCAAGATCGGTCGGCCTCAGTATTCCGGCGCGTCGATCGCGGACTTGTATCCCGGCGTCTACGGCGAAGAGGGACGGCTGTATCAGGCCATCACCGGCGGTTCTGTTTCCAACACGGGGGGGCAGACGCTGCCGCGACCCGGCACTTCGCTGCAAGACGACAACGGAGATGTCTTTGAAGGACAGGCCCAAGCCGCATCGACCGCGAACCCGTTTCCTTCCTTCCAACATCCGCTCGATTACACCGGACTCGGTTCCTACCTGAGTAACGCCAGTCCCAAGCAGATCAATTGGTCCACGTCCGGTGCCAACCGCTGGATCGCCTACAATCGGTACGGCAGCAACATCGCGACCCCCTCCGCCAGCAGCAACGTGAAATGGGGTCAGAAGTCCGGCCTGATGACGAACACTCTGACGCAGGGCTTGGGTGATGATCCCAATGAAGTCGGCATTTATGCCGAGGACAATCGCGATATCGACAACATCTTCAAACCGGATGAGATGCTCTACCTGCAATCGTCGAAAAAGGATGTGGACGATCTGAATGTCTCGACCCGCCTGTCAAAGCTGCTGCCGTTCAACTTCTCCAACGACACAACGGTCGCCGGCAACACGCGCGGCGTGAACATTCGCAAGAAGTTCACGACGCTTAGCAATGACCGCAAGAGTTTCGGTCTCCCCTCCGTCGCCACCGGTGCGAGCTACGGGCGAGCTTGGGAATTCAGCATCGATCCCACGTCGGGCAAATCCACCTTTCCACCTCAGTTCGGTGCGATTTCCCGCTTCGCAACCACGGCACTTGCCGAGGATCCGTTTCGTCAGGCGGTGCGATACCTGTTGGAGATCGAAAAGGAAGGCACACAGCCAACGTCGCCCCGGCTGCAACGCAAGCTGAGCCTCAACCAGTTGCTGACGGGTGCGAGCAGCAGCCAGATCGACTTCCGTACCCTGACCCCACACCCGGAAGACCCCGGCGCGGCGACCATCAATTCCGTGGCCAACGTGACGGTCTATCCGCCGACAACAACAGCCGGATATGAATACTGGGCGCGGCGCGACCGGCAGCAGATGGCCCGCGACATCTACGTCCTGCTGTACCTGCTCGGGCACGGCAACGATGCGACCAACACCGCGACCACGGCCTACAACACCGCAGTGGTCTACACGGATGCTCAACTCGCCGAGATGGCGCACTTCGCCGTCAACCTCGTCGATGCCATGGACCGCGACAACATCATCACGCGGTTCGAGTACGACAAGGATCTGAGCAATGGTTGGAGTCTCGACGACGATGCCTACACCACGTCGGGTGAGTCCGACCGCGCCGAAGTCTTCGGTGTGGAGCGGCTCGACCTGTCGATCAGCGAAGGACTGGCGTTTCAAACTGCGGCGATCGCGCTCGGCAACCATCCCGCGACTTCGTACGACGACATGATCGCTCACTACTTTGGGTTCGTCGAACTGTACAACCAGAGCCCATTCGACGTGACTTTCGACAATAAGGAAGCCTGGCAGGTCGTGATAACAAGCACGACGCGCACTTGGGAACGTGCTCTGAGTTTGATGGCGAATGCGGGCAGCATCCCGTCGGGCCAGCGGTTCACAATCGGCTCGGTCGATTCCGATATTGGCGCGATGGCTCCAGGCAAGAGCATCTTCCGAGTTGATCCCAACTGGACCTCAGGAATGCCGGACTTCACGCTGCAAACCAATTGGATGGCTCCGTATCAGCAACCGATCTATAGCTCTCCAGCGATCAAGGGGCTGGACCTGCTCGATAACGTCACGCCCCCTACCACGACGTTTCGGATTGAAGATGAATCCGGAAACGATACGACCAGCACACCGGGGGCATGGATGCAAGCCTTCGCCGGTGGAGCACATCTCGGCGAAACCTTGCAGTTGGTGCTGCGCCGCCGCGCTCATCCCACGCGGACCCGCCTGACATACGCGAATCGGAACGACAATCCATGGGTCGAAGTGGACGCAATGAACCTCGATACGATGACGAATAATTCGTTCAACTTGTTGACAGCGGTGGATCTCAGCGCGCTGATTAAAATCCAACTCCGGAAGCTGCGGAGCTTCGAGCGACCTCAACCGCTCGCACAGGATTCTACAGTCGCTCACCCAAACGTCACCGAGCAGGCGAACTCGCTGTCGGCCACCAACAGCAATG
Source organism: Schlesneria sp. (assembly GCA_043743205.1). GTDB lineage: Bacteria > Planctomycetota > Planctomycetia > Planctomycetales > Planctomycetaceae > Schlesneria. The sequence continues at coordinate 1,392 of JAYTXB010000257.1, read as the reverse complement.
CGGCCCCCACGTTCGATATCTGGCAGCCGCATTTCGATCGCGACTTTGCCTCTGTGATGGACCTGTTGCTGCTTCCCGTCTTCGGTCCGGATAAAGTCACGGCGTACATGAGGGGTATCAACCGGGAAACACCCCAAGGGCAATTGAGCAGCGCCGCTGGGGTCGCCAAGTCTGCGGCTGCCAAGTTCCTGCTGCCCGAGAACCCGTCGAACTTCGGTTCGGCAACGCCCGACCGCACGTTGGACAACCGCTGGCATCGCCTGCTGGAATTCCTCGAAGTGCCGACGCGCACCAATCGCAACATGACCATCGGCACGGACATTTCCATTCCGCGCGTCCCTGCCAAGATGAATCTGAACACGTTCCGCTTCGCGGACAACTTCGCCGCGCTGTTGGATGACTCGCGCAACCTGACCTTCAAGATCGACGGAACCAATCCCGCCGGTGTGGCGTTCCATCAAGTCGATGCCGACGCGGGCGAGTTGTACGACCAGTTCGAGGGAACGGCCCGCGACTGGTGGGATCAGTTCCTGAAGAGCCGCGACCGGATCGATCCCTACTGGTCGGGCACGGTCAGTGTCCCGTTGCCGGGTTTGCCCGGGTCGAATCCCTTCCGGAGTCTGGCGGAAGTGGGCTACACCACGTCCGGTGGCGTCAAGCACGCCAGTGTGGAAAGTACTGTTCTCAGAAGCCTTCCCGCAGACACCGCCGTTGCCGGAAGCAAGCGGCGTCTCCTTGAAATCGGCAATGCGGCCGAACACTCGGGCGGCTCTGTGGATCCGTACATTCGCAACCGCCTGCTGGCGAAGATCGCGGGCAACACCACGACCCGCAGCAACAGCTTCGCGATCTTCATCTCGGTCAAGTATTTTCAAGCGGTTGAAGACAACACCACCAATCCCAGTGTCCCCGCGATTCGGATTGGCGGCCCGCTCAACGGGCTACCGGAACCAGAACATCGTGGCTTCTTCATCGTGGACCGCTCGAAGCTCGAAAAGGGTCAGGTCTCGGGGGGAACTCGTTACGACTTCCGTGACTTCGTTGAATACCGGAAGACGCTGCAAACACAGTAATCGTTTTGGCGAATGCGGGTTTGGGAGGCTATGACTTTCGGGCCTTTATTGATTACCGACGTATCATCAAGACGCAGTGACGCAGAATGGCTCAGGGATTGATGGAGTGTTGGCCGATGAGGTGGCAGGATGCTGGTGGTCAGGAATTCGGGCTGTTGCGAGTTTTCTGGTTGGAATCATGGGGTTTTGGCGACAAGGATGGTTCAGAAACTTGGGAGCGGCAAAGAAATGGTGGCTGTGGTACGCTAACTGCCAAGAGAGAGTTTTGTCGGGGAGTGCCACACGAACTCCCCGGCTCGCGAATGACGTTGAGGCAGTC
>JAYTXB010000256.1:0-2144 GCA_043743205.1 Schlesneria sp. | reverse complement strand
GCGATGGCGAGAGATTGTCCTTCTGCGGTTGAACATCCAACGGCGAATCGGATACCGACTGTTCATCGCGCTTCGTGTCGCGGAGCGACACGGCTACCTTGGGGCGAACGATCGTTGTCTCCCACGCCGCCATCCGGTCGCGCCAGTCGGACGTTTGCTGTTGGAGGCGGCTCTCAATCGTCGCCATCTCGCGGTGCAGGTCAGTGATCTTCACAAGCTCCTCGACCGAGTAGACAACTCGCTGCGCCTCGTGGTCGTTGTTGAGGAACGCGAAGAGGCGGTAGTACTCCTCGTGCGTGATCGGATCGTATTTGTGTGTGTGGCATTGAGTACACTGAATCGTCAGGCCGAGAAACGTTTTGCCGACGGCATCCATCCGGTCGAACATCGCGTCCATGCGGAACTGCTCGGGGTCCACGCCTCCCTCTTCGTTCAGCATCGAGTTCCGCAGGAAGCCGGTTGCGACAATCTGGTCTTGAGTCGGTTGAGGCAGCAGGTCGCCCGCAAGCTGCTCGATGACGAACTGGTTGTACGGCAGGTCGCGATTCAGCGAATTGATGACGTAGTCGCGGTAGAACGCCATCTGCCGCGACTTGTCCTTCTCGAAGCCATCCGAGTCCGCATACCGCGCCGCGTCGAGCCAATGCCGGCCCCAACGCTCGCCGTAGTGCGGCGACTTGAGTAACCGTTCGACCTGCTTTTCGTAGGCGTCCGGTGACGCATCGGCCACGAAGGCATCGACCTCTTCCATCGTGGGAGGCAACCCGATCAGATCGAGCTGCAACCGGCGCAACAACGTCACCTTGTCGGCCTCGGGTGATTGAGTCAGTCCGTGTTCGACGAGTTTCACTGCGACAAATCGATCAATCTCATTCCGCACCCGAAACCGACCGGCATCCACCTCGGGAACACCCGGCCGGACCGGAGCCTTGAACGCCCAGTGCGATGAGTACTCGGCCCCGCCCGCGATCCAACGCTTGAGCAACTCGATCTGGCTCGCCGTGAGTGGCTTGTGCTTCCCCTTGAGCGGCGGCATCCGAGTCGCCTCGTCGGTGCTCGTCACGCGCTTGATGAGTTCACTCGCCTCGACCTTGCCCGGCACGATGGGAACGGCCCCCGACTCGGCAGCCTTCGTCGCGATGGCCCGCTGATCCAACCGCAGCCCCGCCTGCCGCTCCTTCTCATCCGGCCCGTGACAGACAAAACAGTTGTCCGACAGGATCGGCCGAATGTCGCGATTGAAGTCGATTCCCGCAGGAAGCGCGGCCTTGGCCTGAACCTTTGCAGGTTCATCAGTCCTCGCCAAACGAACCGAGAGTCCGCCGAAACTGACGGCCAGAACCAGCAGACTCATCACACGAACAAGCTCACGTCCTGACATCAATTCAGTCCCCTTCGCGTCGCAGTACGACAGTTCAACTGTGAAACGCATTCTGCCCGATGCCCCAGTCGAGGCCAAGCGGGTTTGGTTGTGTCAGAGTTGACGTTTCCAACAAAAGTCACGTGGGGCAGATTTGTAATCTGCCCGGGTCGCGGGTTTCGCTTGGATTCGGGCAGAGTACAAATCTACCCCACGTTGAGTTTGGACTTTTGTCGGAAGCGTCTGGCTTGGTACTGATTCGTTTGATTCGTGGTTCAACCACTTCAACCACTTCTGCCGCTTTGTAGGTCTCGTCACTGAGGTGTTTCCGTTTCGAGTGGGCTGGCAATACCATGCCGTCCGATGCAACGATCACACTTGAGCTGGAGACGGTCATGGCCCGCGTTGGGATTCTCGCGCTGATTCAGGAATCGAACACGTTTTTGCTGGGGCTGACGACGTTCGAGCATTTCCGGCAAGACCTCATTCTCTCTGGTGAGGAAGTTCGGCGGCATTTCGCGGCGGCACATCATGAAGTGCGTGGCTTCTTCGAGGGGCTGAATCGCGCGGGGATCGAAGCCGTGCCGATCTTCGCCGCGCGGGCCTATCCGTTCGGGACGATCGAGTCGGCTGCGTTCGACCGCCTCCTCAGGCTGATGCTCGACGAGTTGCAGTACGCGGGACGGCTCGATGGGCTGCTCGTCGCGCCGCATGGAGCCACCGTGGCCGAGTCGCATCCGGATGTCGATGGCCACTGGCTGACTCTCGTGCGACAAGCGGTCGG
>JAYTXB010000255.1:0-17217 GCA_043743205.1 Schlesneria sp. | reverse complement strand
CATGAGGCTCCGTGGCTATACCTCGCGCGGTCACGAGTGAGGCCTTGGCGAGCCGCACGCCGTAAGGCTGCGGGTACTTAATCGCCGCAGGAAACCCGCAGCCTGACGGCATGCGGCTCGCCTAAAACACGTCACTCGTGGCCGCGCGAGGTCTATGTAGGGTGCGCGGTCTGGTTGCGGTTGTGTGGCACAGTGTTACTCGCTCGCCGCATCTCCCCCCGGCAGCTTGTGTCCCATCTTGTCGCGCTTGGTGGCGAGGTACTGTTCGCGCTGCTTTTCATGCGGGGCGATGATGGGGACTTGCTCGACGAGGGTCAGGTCGAAGCCGGGGAAGGCGTTCACCTTTTGTGGGTTGTTGGTCAGTAGGCGGACGGAGGTCAGGCCGAGGTCTTTCAGGATCTGAAGGCCGATGCCGTAGTCGCGCGTGTCGGATTTGAAGCCGAGCTTGTGGTTGGCCTCGACGGTATCAAGGCCCTGATCCTGAAGCTGGTAGGCCTTGAGCTTCGCCGTCAGTCCGATGCCGCGTCCCTCCTGAGGCAGATAGACGACCGCACCGGTTCCCTCGGCGTGAATCATCCGCATCGCCATGTGAAGCTGGTCGCCGCAATCGCAACGGAGCGAGTCGAGCACATCTCCAGTGAAACATGACGAGTGGACTCGCACGAGCGGGGCAGGGACCGATTTGAGATCCCCCCAAACGATGGCCACCGGTTCCTGATCCTCATGCTGGACCGAGTAGGCGATGACTTTGAAGTTGCCATAGTCGCGCGTCTCGAACGGGACTTCGGCCTCGCGCTTGACGAGTTGATCTCGGCGGCGGCGATGTCGGACAAGTTGCTCGATGGAAATGAGTGGGATGTCGTACTGCTTGGACAGGGAACGCAACTCGTCCATTCCGGCCATGCCCGAACCGTGTTCGCTGAGAATCTCAATCAAGACGCCGACGGGTGTCATTCCGGCCAGACGGAGCAGATCGACGGTGGCCTCGGTGTGACCGGTTCGTCTCAACACGCCACCGTCTTTTGCCAACAGCGGGTTGATGTGGCCGGGCCGGACGAAGTGGGAGGCTTGGCTGTCGGGAAGACTCATCGCGCGGATGGTTCTCGCGCGGTTCTCGGTGCTGACGCCGCTGCCCGCTTCGACGTGATCGACCGGTGTGAGGAAGTGCGTCTGATTCGGAGCCGTGTTCCGCAGGCTATCAACGATCGGCGCGAGGCCCATCCGCTCGGCGGCCTCGTGCAGGAGCGGCACGCAGAGCACACCCGCGCCATGTCGCAGCATGAAGCTGACCAGTTCCGGCGTGATCGTTTCGGCAGCACACACAAAATCGCCCTCGTTCTCTCGCTCTTCGGCATCGACAACCATGATGAGCCGTCCGGTCTTGAGAGCGTCGAGAGCCTCTTCCACAGAATGAAACGGAACAGCGATGGAGTCGGGAGAGGTCATGGTTCGATGATGTCTGTGAGAGAGAAGCGGGAAACAAAGCGGTCGCATTGTAGGCAGTCGTCCCGCGAATCGCCTTGCCGAAGAAGCTGACTGTTATTCCTGAAGCGACAGGGCTTTCGTGAGTGTGGTTCGGTTTCTCCAACCGAGGAAGCTCATTGCCAATTGTGTTGAAAGTCGAAGAACAGAGCTGCATTCGGAAGTTTCGGTGAGATTGGGAGCCAGCGCCGAACAACGGGAGGCTCTTGCCGACAGTGGCCTGTGCCGAGCAGAGGTGAGGAACCTGCCTCGTACTAAATTCGACTTAGTCGATGCAACCGTCATCGTAAGCATGATCGCGTCCGGCTCCGCGACTGACAAAAAGATGTCTCTTCGACACGAACGACTTTATCGCAACAGCTTGACAAAGCGGCAGTTGTCGATATGTTTGCCACCGTTGTCGCGTCAAAATGGGCGCGACACACCTGCCCCATTCAGCTCGCCGAAACCTGCCCAATTCCCTTGTTGGGCCACCTGCCTCAAACTTGAATTCAGCAATCCAGTGGCTCGTTGCGACCACTGTTTGCTGTCCCATGAAATTCCATCTGTTCGCCGTCCCCCCAAGGCATGAGGAACTGACCATGCACGATAGAGCGTTTCGTAGTCTGCAACTGTCGGCGAGTTTGCTCGCCCTAGCCATAACGGCTGTTGGAGCGAGCGAAGTCTTTGCCGCTCCTCCCAAGGGACTTGGGGATCCCGGTCAACTGACGCAGCTTCGGTTAGAGCCGAACCTCGATGGGAAAGGTGTGCTGTTACGAAGCCGGGATGGTCGGCAGCAACTCTTCGCAACGGGTGTTTATTCCAGCGGACAGCTTCGCGACCACACGCGTTCGGTTCAGTACTCAGTTGAGCCAGCCGGGATCGTTCAAATTGATTCCGCAGGCTATGTCCTGCCAATCAAGGATGGTAAGGCCGTCGTGAAGGCGGTCGGGACTGGCAACATCGCTTGCGAGCTGCCCGTCGAAGTGACCGGCGTGGCCGTCGATGTGCCGATCAACTTCCCGAATCAGATCGTCCCCATTTTCACGAAGCTCGGTTGCAACAGCGGCGGCTGTCACGGCAAGGCCAGCGGCCAGAACGGATTCAAACTCGGTCTGCTCGGCTTCTTTCCAGAAGACGATCATGAGTTCTTGGTGAAGGAAGGTCGTGGTCGTCGCATCTTCCCAACATCGCCCGGACAAAGTTTGTTGCTGACCAAGCCCATCGGGAAGTCGCCTCACGGCGGCGGTAAGCGGATGGAAGCGGATGGTTATGAGTACCGCCTGATCTCGCGCTGGATCGAGCAGGGAATGCCGTATGGCTCCGATAAAGACCCGGTTGTGGCGAGCATCAAATGCTTGCCTGAAGGTCGCGTGATGGATCGCGGTGCCGATCAACAGATCACGGTCCAAGCCACATACAGCGATGGATCGACCGAAGATGTCACGCGCATGGCTCTTTTTGAAGCGAACGATCCTGAAATGGCCGAAGCCACCGTGACGGGCCTCGTGAAGACGCTCGATCTCGCCGGTGAAGTCGCCATCATGGCGCGCTATCAAGGTCAAGTGGCCGTCTTCCGTTCGACGATTCCGCTCGGGGCCGAGATCGCCGCGAAGCCCGCCATCAAAAGCTTCATCGACGAAGCAGTCGTCGGGAAGCTGGACGTACTTGGTATCCCCGCCTCGCCTGTTTGCGATGACGGCACGTTCTTACGTCGAGTCTACATCGACGTGACCGGCACGTTGCCGACGGAATCGGAAGCGGCCGAGTTCCTAGTCAGTACCGATCCGAACAAGCGTGAAGTGGCCATTAACAAGCTCGTCGATTCACCTGCCTACGCTGACTACTTCGCGAACAAATGGAATCTGGTGCTTCGTAACAAGAAGCGAGCCAACGACCAAGCGGCCCCGACCTATGGCTTTCACAAGTGGATTTGGTCGAGCCTCTACGAGAACAAGCCCTATGACCAGTTCGTGCGAGAGATTCTGACGGCCTCGGGTAATGCGGATGATAATCCGCCAGTGGCGTGGTATCGCGAAGTCGATCAGCCGAACGAGCAGGTCGAAGATGTGTCGCAGCTGTTCCTTGGACTCCGCATCCAGTGTGCTCGCTGTCACCACCATCCGTTCGAGAAGTGGAGCCAAGACGACTACTACGGTATGGCGGCGTTCTTCAGCCGTGTTGGTCGAAAGAACATCATCGGCGGCAACAACGCGATGCGCGACAAGCGCATCTTCAATATCGACAATCAGGGACCGGCTCAGGCTCGCAATGAACGAACCGGCAAGATGCTCGCTCCGACCGGCTTGGGCTATAAGGCCTACGTCGTTACGCCAGACGATGATCCGCGAGTCCTGTTGGCCGACTGGATGTCCGAACCGCAGAATCCGTTTTTTGCCAAAGCCATCGTCAACCGCTATTGGAAGCACTTCTTCAGCCGAGGCATCGTCGAACCCGAAGACGACATGCGCGAGACCAATCCTCCCGCCAACCCGGAATTGCTGAATCGGCTCGCGTCGGACTTTATCGCTCACAAGTTCGACCTGAAGCACCTCGTTCGCACGATCTGCATGTCATCGACCTATCAGCTCAGTTCGCTGCCGAATGAGTACAACTTAAAAGACAAGCAAAACTTTTCTCGCTACTACCCGAAACGGCTCACGGCGGAAGTTCTTTACGACGCATTCCATCAGGTCACGGCGACAGGTCAGAACTACGGCGGGATGCCAGCGGGAACCCGCTCGATGCAGTTGCCCGATCCGGGAGCGGCTCAGAACGTGTACTTCCTCAAAGTGTTCGGTCAGCCACAAGGTGACACCGCGTGTGAGTGCGAACGGTCACAAGAGGCGAACCTCGCACAAAGTCTGCATCTCCTCAACAGCAGCGAAGTGCAGAACAAAATCGCGGATGGCAACGGTCGCTCGGGCAAGTTTGCCAACGACAAGGAACATCCTGCCGATGTCAAAATCAAGGAACTCTATCGCTGGGTTTACAGCCGTGAACCGGACGCCGAAGAAATGAAGATCGCCCTCGCCCACATCGAAAAGAATGTCGCCAACCCGAAACTGGCGTATGAAGACATTATCTGGGCACTTATTAACTCGAAAGAGTTCTTGTTCAACCACTGATGGTGCTGCCTTTAGACGGCCAAAATGTCAGCAGGGGGCCTGGCGTACTAACAACTGCCAGGCTTCTGTTGCCTCGCCCCCCAACCTGCCTGTGATCTGCCTACCATCGCCCTCAAGGATTCGACCATGCGAAAGATCGCTCCTTTCGAGAGTCGCCACATTGGACTCTGGTCAGTTTTGGCCGTCGGCCTGTTTCTGTCTGTCGCCTCCAATGTGCAGGCTCAGTTGCCATCCACGCGTCTGTTCGCCGTGTTCCCGCCCGGTGGGCAGGCCGGGACAGCGGTTGATCTCACGATCACGAATGGCTTGGAACTCGAAGAGATCAACCGGCTAATGTTCAATCATCCGGGGATCACGGCCGCCCAGAAGCTGCAGGACGTGGCGGGCAAGCCGACTCCGGTGGTCAATCAGTTCTCGATAACGGTTGCGGCCGATGTTCCTCCGGGCAACTATGAGGTCCGGGCGGTGGGCTTCTTTGGGATCAGCAACCCGCGCACGTTCGTCATCGGTGCGAAGAAAGAGCTGAATGAGACTGAGCCGAATAACACTAAGGAAGTCGCGGGAGCGGTCGAACTCAATCAGACCATCAACGGCCGCATCAATGGGGCGACCGACGTTGACTGGTTCAAGTTCACGGGCAAAGCTGGGCAGCGCATCCTCGGCGACTGTGTGGCGCGACGGTTGGACTCGAAGCTCGACGCGACGCTCGAACTCTACAATCCCTCGGGCAAGCGGTTGGCCCTCGCCCGGAACACACTGGTCAGCAAGGACGCCCTCCTCGACGTGACGCTGCCGACGGACGGCGAATACTTCGTCAAGCTCTATGACTTCGTCTATGGAGGCAGCGAGGACTATCCGTACCGGCTCACGCTGACGACGGGACCGATCATCGACTTCATCACGCCGCCGGCGGGACCACCCGGCTCAAACGGGCAGTACACGGTTTATGGCCGCAACCTGCCGGGAGGCCAGCCGTCCGATGTCGTCTCGCGCGGCAGGCCACTGGAGAAACTGGTCGTCAACATTCCTCTGCCGGGTCAGGCCGACATGCTCGATCCCAAGACGGTCCTCGAACCGTTCTCGGCCGGAATGGATGCCGTTCCGTTTTCGATCAACTCGCCGGTCGGACCATCCAATGCCGTGATGGTCTATCTGAGCGGAACGGTTCCGGTTCTCGAAGTCGAACCAAACAACATCGCCGCCCAGTCGCAAAAGATCGCGGTGCCGGGTGAGGTTGCCGGTCAGTTCCAGTCGCGCGGCGATGTCGATGCGTACTCGTTCGAGGCCAAGGCGAAGGACGCCTACTGGATCGAAGTCATCGCGCATCGAGCCGGTTCCGCTGCGGACCCGGTTGCCGTGATCGATCAAGTGAAGCTGAACGACAAGGGTGAGGAAGCGCTGACACGCATGAGTGCCCTCGACGATGATCCCGCCAATCCACTCGCGAACTTGTTTGACACGGTCAACGACGACACGGCCGTGAAGTTTGTCGCCCCCGCCGATGGCAACTATCGAGTCACACTGCGAGATCGTTACAGCAGCACACGCGGTGACGCGAGCCTTCAGTACCGGCTCATCATCCGCAAAGAGTCGCCCGATTTCCGAGTGGCCGCGATCGCGTCGGCCCTCACACCACCGGGACAGCGTCAGGCAGCTCCATCCGGGATCACGCTTCGTCGCGGCGACAACTTCCCGATCAACCTTGTCGCCTTTCGTCGCGATGGCTTCACTGGTCCGATCACCGTCGGTGCCGAAGGGCTTCCACCCGGAGTCACCTGCCGCGACATCAGCATCGGAGCAACCCCCTCTAGTGGCGTACTCGTCTTCTCGTCGAGCGAAGACGCTCCCGCGTGGGCGGGCACGATCAAGCTGGTCACGAAGGCGCGGATTGACGATCCCGTGGCGACGGAAGCTCTAACGGCAGCTCAAGCGGCAGCGAAGGCTGCGGTCGATGCACTTGCAGCAGCGGACAAGGCGGTCGCCAAGCCGGCTGATGATTTGGCGAAAGGGACCGAGGCGTTGAATGCCGCGAAGACGGAACTCGCCGCGAAGACCGATGACGAGGGTCTCAAGAAGAAGGTAGCCGATGCCGAAGCCAAGGTCGTCGCACTGACGGCCGCTCACAAGGCAGTGGTGGATGCGAAGGCGGCGGCTGACGCGAAGGTCAACGAAACGAAGGCCGCTGTCGCTCAAACCGACGCCGCGAAGAATGCCGCAGCGAAAGAAGTCGTTCACGCGGCTCGCTACGGCACCGTGATTTGGAATGCCGCCGCTGCAAATCAACAGGCCGATTCGCGAGTCGCCCAGTCGATCGAGTTGTCGGTGATCGAGGAACCGTCGCCGTTCCAAATCTCCACCGATGTCCATCGCGTGGAAGCCAATCACAACCGACAGATTCTCGTCCCGGTGAAGGCCGTGCGGCGCAACGGCTTCGACCAACCGATCACGGTCACCACAGTCGGGCAACCGCAGAACGCTCAAGTCGAGAACAAGCCGATCCCCAAGGAGAAGGCCGACGAGGTCTATCGCATCTTCATTCCCCCCAACGTTCCTGTCGGCACCTATGTCACGTATCTGACCGGTCAGGCTCAGGTCTCGTACCGCAAGAACCCCGCGAAGGCAGACCGAGCGAAGGCTGAGTTTGCTGCCGCTGAAATTGCCGCTGCCGCCGCTGCTGAAGTATTGAAGACTGCGACCGCCACGAAGGATGCCGCCATCAAAAAGGCGACCGACGACGCAGCCAATTTGAAAAAAATGGTTGATGCCAAGGCGGCGGCTGACAAGGCGTTGGCCGACGCTCAAGCGATCGAGAAGGCGGCTGTTGAGGCCCTCAAAAACGCGGGCGACAATGCAGATGTCAAAGCCGCTGCGGAGAAGAAGCTGACGGAGACTCAAGCGGTCGTGAAGACAGCCACTGATGGCCAAGCCGCCGCAGAGAAGGCTCGTGCGGATGCGGAAGTCGTCGCGAAGCAGGCCGACGAAGCGAAGGTCAAGGCGGAGGCCGAACTTAAGACGACTGATGACAAGAACAAAGCGGCCATCGCCGAGAAGGCCGCCACCGACGCCCGCTTCAAGGCGACCGATGCCTATGCCAAAGCGGCCAACATTCAGTTCAATCCGACCACCACGCCGATCATCATCACCGTCAAAGCGGCCCCCTACACGGTGACAGCCGCTCCGGCCGATGGAGGCAACATCAAGCAGGGGGCCAAGGTCGAGGTGAAGTGCGAGGTCAAACGCCAAAACGGCTTCGTCGGGCCGGTGACACTCACGTTGCCACTGCCTCCCGGCGTGACCGGCGTCAAAGCGGATCCCGTTATGATCCCGGCAGATCAATCCGCTGGCTCGATCTTCATTGAAGCCGCAGGTGACGCCCCCGAAGCCCAACTGGCCAATATGGTCATCCGCGCCATCTCCCAATGGGAGGGTGAGGCCGCTGTCGATCAGCCGGTTACGTTGAAGGTCGTGAAGTAGAGCGCCAACCAGATTTACCACAGAGACTTAGAGGCACCGAGTAAGCGACTCCGTTCTTTTAGCCTCAACCCGCCGCGTGTACGAAATCTCCAGTCCATGGAAACCCGATGATGAAACATCTTCTCTGTGCCTCTGTGCCTCTGTGGTTAGCCGCCTTCTCATTGATTCCAGCCGTTGCCCAAGACGCCAAGAAGGCGGGGTCGATTGAACCTGCCGCCGTCAATCTGGGACGGCCGGTGGAGTTTGAGAAGGACATTCAACCGATCCTCGATGAGAAGTGTGTGGCCTGTCACAACGTGGCCATCGCCGAGAGCAAGCTCGTACTGGAAGATGTCCCCGCGATCTTGAAGGGGGGCAAGCGTGGCCCGGCCGTTGTGGCGAAGGACCCAGCCAAAAGTTTGATTTTCAATGTGGCGGCACGCGCCCTCGACCCGGTGATGCCACCGTTGCCGAACAAGGTCTCCGCCGCTGCGTTCACGCCGCAGGAACTGGGTCTGCTCAAGAAGTGGATCGAAGAGGGTGCCGTGCAAGGGATGGGGAGCGGCCTGACTGTCGTTCCGTGGCAGGCGGTTCCCTCGACGATGAACTCGATCTACAGCGCGTCGCTCTCGACGTGGGGGCGCTGGGCGGCGTGTGGTCGAGCCAACCAAATTGATCTCTACGATGTCGCAACCGGCGAGTATGTGACGCGACTGCAAGACCCGGCCTTGGCGACGATCAAGCTGGGCGACAAACCGTTCTATCCGCGCGGAGCCGCTCATCGCGACTTCGTTCATGCGCTGGCCTTCAACCCGCAGGAGAATATTCTCGCGTCGGCGGGCTATCGCGAAGTGAAGCTGTGGCAGCGAGCGTCGAACGTTTCAACAGGCAACTTCGTTCAGGATCAGCCGGTCACCACGATGGCTGTTTCGCCGGATGGCAAGTGGCTGGCGATCGGTCACGCGGATAACTCGCTCGCGCTGCAAAGCCTCGCCGACCCAAAAGCCAAGAAGATGCTGGCCGGACATGCGGGACCGGTCGCAGGACTCGTCTTCTCAGCCGATTCGACCAAATTGTTCAGCGGTGCGAAGGACAAGACGATCAAGCTGTGGAACGTCGCGGATGGGGCCGCAGCCGGTTCGTTGGAGACGCCTCAGGAAGTGACGAGCCTCGCGCTGAACCTCGATGGGACGCGCATCTTCTCCGGCCATGCCGGCGACTTCTTCATTCGAGGCTGGGCCGTGCCGTTCGAGGCCCCGAAGCCAGCCGAAGGTGATAAAGCGGCCGAGCCGGTGAAGGCTGTGGTTGAGATGAAGGGACACACCGCGCCAGCCAGTTCGCTCGCGCTACTCCTGCCCGCCGGAACGCAACTCATCTCGGCTAGTGCCGACGCCACGTGGCGCGTGTGGGAGATCGCCAATGGTGCGCAGGCTCGCGCTCAGAATCATGGCGCTCCGATCACCGGGCTAGCGGTGAAGCCGGACGGCCAGTTCGTCGTCACGGCTGGTGGACCGAATGCTCGTCTGTGGAAGATCGACTCGAACCCCGTAGTTGAGATGAAGGGAAACATCGCGTCGCAGCGGAACGTTCTCAAACTGACCGACGATGACACCGTGGCGAAGTCTCGCGTGGCGCTGGCCGACGCGGGCTTCAAGGCCGCTGAGAAGAACTTCAAGGAGCGCGAAGAGGCCACGAAGAAGGCGGTCGAACAAAAGGCCGCAATGGAGAAGGCGCTGACCGAAGCCAAGCCCAAGCAGGACGCGGCTCAGACGGCAGCCACAGCGGCCAAGACGGAACTCGATGCCAAGCCGGACGACGAGGCTCTCAAGAAGAAGAAGACCGACGCCGACGCGGCGCTGGCCAAAGAAGTCGAAGCGGTGAAGAAGGCTCAGGAAGCGTTCGATGCCTCCGCCAAGACGGTCGTTCAATCCGAGAAGGGCCAAGCCTCAGCACTCGAACAACAGACCGTCGCAAAGACTCTGTTCGACGCCGAGACGGCCGCTGGCAAGCAAGTCGAAACCGTTTTCAATCAGGCGAAGACCGAACTGCCGATGACCGACAAGCCAGTGAAGTCGGTCGCGTATGTCGATGGCGGCAAACTGATCGCGACTGCCGGTGATGACGGCACGATCCGTTTGTGGAGTGGCACGACGGGCAAGCCGCTGGAAGAGATCGTCGGACACAAAGCTCCAGTTGGAATGCTGGTCTCCGGCCCGAACCGCCTGCTCATCGGAGCGAGCGACGACAAGGCGGTCATGGCGTGGGACTCGAACCCCGAATGGAAACTAATCGCGACGCTTGGCCCCGCTCCCGAGAACATGCTCGATCTGGCGAAGTCCGCGTTCGTCAATCGGGTCGTGTCGCTGGCCTTCAGTCCCGATGGCAAGCTACTCGCAACCGGCGGTGGCGAACCGTCACGCAGCGGCGAACTGATCCTGTGGAACGTTGAGACCAAGGCGATCGCCCGCCAGTTGGTGGACGCGCACAGTGACACCGTCTTCGGCATCGACTTCTCGCGCGATGGAAAACACCTCGCGTCGGGAGCCGCCGACAAGTTTGTGAAGCAGTTCGAGGTCGAGACCGGCAAACTGGTCCGCTCGTATGAGGGGCACACACATCACGTCCTCGGCGTGACGTGGAAGGGTGACGGCAGCCGCATCTCGAGTGCCGGAGCCGACAACGCCATCAAGGTTTGGAACGTCGAGACGGGCGAGCAGCATCGCACAATTCAGAACTACACGAAGCAGGTCACCTCGATCCACTACATCGGTGCGAGCGACAACCTCATCAGTTGCGGCGGCGACAAGACGGTCAAGATGCACCGCTCGAACGACGGCGGCAACACCCGCAACTTCGCTGGCCCGACCGACTTCGTCTACGCAACCGCCTGCACGCGCGATGAAGCCCTCGTCGTAGCCGGTGGCGAAGACGGCATTTTCCGTGTCTGGAACGGCACTAACGCTCAGGAACTCTTCAAATTCGAGCCACCCAAGCCACCCGCAGACAATGTTCAAGCGAAGGTCAATTGAAGGAACAGGCGATGTCGGTACTGGCCTATGCACACACCGAGATTGCGGATGACGGCGTTCCCGTGATCGAAGGAACGAGGACCAAGGTGATTGAAATCGCCCTCGATCGACTGGCCCATCATTGGGACGCGTCTGCCTGACATCGTTCATCGCTACTTCGCTTGCCACTGCTCGTTGAAGTAGCCGGCGCGAAGAACTTTGTCATTGAGCGTCTCAGACTTGGAATTCGCCGGGTCGAGTTGCAAAACGGCCCAGTCGCCCCAGCGAGGGAAGAGCAGGTAGTTGAGTTTCGCCAGTTCGGACTCACGAAATGTGTGGCCGCTGTTGAGGACGATGTATTTCCCTGTCGCTCCGGGGAGCAAGTTCGGCGCGATCAGGGCGGGAACGTGATTGGCCGACGTGTAGTCGTGGCCAGCAATTCGCAACGAGCCCTTCGACCAAGCGAGCGGCAATTGAGGCAGAGCCTTCGCGATCAGTAAGTTGCTGCCGGGGTCGCCGAACAGGATCAGGTTGCGAGTTCGCAGGTCTTCTGCTGTCACGGCGGTGTCGTCCTTGACTGGCAGCACGCCGCGAAAGTAATGGTGCCATTCGGTCTCAAAACGCTGGAGACTGGCGATGGCGTACTCGTGCGCGGCGGTGTTCCACGGCTGGCCAGTCCCGCGCACGCAAAGGAATGGTGAGGTAAACGCATCGTCGATCGGTCCCTGCAAACCGGGCTGCTTTCCACTGAGACTCGCTGGATTGACGGCATCGAGCATCTGCCACTCGCCATCGCGCCGAGCCAGCTCCACGCGACCATTGGGAAGTGGCAGTTCCGTCTTCGACGCGCCGATTCGCAGCCACTGCGGTTGTTCGGGAAGTTCATGGCCGAGGATTGCGAAGCTGTTGATGTTGAGTGGTTCGTCAATTGTGAGGACGCCATCAACCAACTTCGCTGAAAACTCAGCGCGGGCGTAATGGCGATCCAGTTGCAGCACCTCCAGCCAATGGCAGCGGTTGTATTTGAGCGTCCACGTGACGAACCGCAATTTGCGAGGGCGGCGCGGGGCGACAGAAACCTGCTCGGCAATGAGACGCAGCTGCTCGGCCTGAGTGACCGGGTCAATGACGTGGCCAGTGCCGGGTGAGATCAGGTTAGTCATCGTCAGCCCTTCACGCCGCATTGCCTCGCCCATGATGACGTGAGCTGAAAAGAAGATGTCTTTCTCTCCCATACAGGCGATGGCCGGGACGACTCCCGTGTTGGCCGCGTAGTCGATCGAATCGAGCATGTGCAGGCCGAGTTCCTGGTGCTCGGGCAACACGCCGACTTTGACGAAGTTGGGCAGCGGCGTCTCCGAGAACTGGTGCGTATCGACATAGCCGCAGTACGGCCCGAGCGCGATGAAGCGGTCGGGATGCTTTAGGCCGAGATGCCACGTCCCAGAGGCTCCCATCGACATGCCTCGCAGTACGATCCGGTGCCGGTCAATGTTGTAGCGTCGGCAGACATCGTCGATGGCCTCAAAGACATCGGTCTCACCCGCCCAGCGGTAACAGTTTTCGATGCGGCCCAGCGGGTGGAGTTCAATGAACGGTTCATCGGGTGGCGACAGGTTCTCGCCGTCCCCTTCATCAAAGCGAGCCGTGAATCGCAGTTCGCTCAACCCAACCGGACGAGTACTGCCATGGAGCACGACATCCAATCGGATTGCCTTCGCAGGGTCGTAACTCTTCGGCACGACCAAGCCGTAAGGCTGGACCGAGCCATCAACCTTCGACACGTACCCCAACCCGAGCTTGCCTCGTCGAACAGTCCACGGAGATTGATTGTCAATGCTCGCAACATGCCGTTCGGTCCCGCGCCGTACTGCCTGTTCCATCAGGCTGACATCCGCCGGCGTGAACTCGCGGTCGTACTTCAACGCCCATGTCAGCCCCTTCGCAAAGATGGCGGCATCGCTCCAGGCAGCCGTATTTCGATCCGGCCTCGCTTCGAGTGCGTCGAGCATCCCGGCGACCGCGGCCTCCAATTCAAACCGCTTCGAGTCCGCGAGCGGTTGAGCCGAAGGACTCTGAGCATCAGAGCGACCGATCCCAACGTTGCCCGCGATGGCGAACAACAGCACCCACAGGCAGCAGACCGGTCGCATGGCACGTTTCCTTAATTTTTAGAGACGATCAGAAAGAGGTGAGGCGAGACAACATGACAAAAAAATGGGGGGGGCGGCTGTGCCCATCGTAATTGCTTGGGGCAGGTGGCGCAGCTCACTCTATACGATGTGTCCGATCGGCGACCTAGTGTCATGCCGGGCTAAGACCCCTTCTCGAATCGCCTTTGAGGCCAGGGGGTGTAATAGCTTCCCGATTTGGAATGTTCGTTTAACAGCGCGGGCAACGCCCCGCGAATTGATCTCGCATCCCGCAATGAAACGAGTGGTTGAGTGGATCGCGACGGCGACCTCGCACCGCAAATGATTGTGGTCTCTGTACAGGCACGCCAAGACCAAAACACCAAAACCAAGGGACACCTCCGAGGCTTTTCATGACACTTCGAGTTCCACTTCACAGGGGCTCGGCTCCCATGACTTGAAACAGACTGTGCTTGGAGTCGGTCCAGTCGAGTGGTTTGCCGAGCGGACTCCGATAGGCTTCTTTCAATGCGCCCTCCGAGAAACTCTCGATGCTGGGAGAAAGCAACACCCAGAATGAGGGAACCGTGAACAGCGTCCGATCCGCCGCTCGATCTGCGATGCCGATCACCGACCATCCGAGCCGTCGGGCATGTCCGGCGAGAACCGGATTCAAGTTGAAGTATTGGTTCGAAACATGTGCGGCCACGATCCCGTCGGGGGCCAAGTGTTGGCGATAGATCTCGAATGCTTCGGCGGTCAACAGATGAATCGGAATGGCATCGCTGGAGAAGGCGTCGAGAACCAGTACGTCGTACATCTGCGGCTCCCGCCGTTCCAATGCGAGTCGGGCGTCACCGGGGATCACTTGGATCGTGGCGGACGAGTCACTCAAGTATCGAAAGACGTGCTTGGCCAAGTCACGAACGGCCGGATCGATTTCATAGAAGTCATAACGATCGCCTTTGCGGCCATACGTGGCCAAAGTCCCGACACCCAGCCCGACCACGCCGACTCGACGCGGACGGTCGGCATGGTGCGTGCCGAGGGTCAATCCCACGCCAGAGGTCAGTCCGTAGTACGTCGTCGGTAATCGAGCCAGTTTGGGATCGAGCATTTGCAAACCGTGACGAGTCCCCCCGTGAGCCAGTTCGTAGTACGCCGCAGCGGGAGTTTCCTGGCGACGTTCGAGGACTCGCACCACGCCGTAAAAGTTGCGAGTGATGATGCGCACGCTGTTCAGTGTCGCGACCACATCCAGCGTGAGACCGGCCATGAGCGGCACAACACCACACAGCACACACAACCAGGCTCGGACGCTTTTCGCATGAAACCAACCGCGAGGCTCATCCCGCATCCAGACCAGCGGCAGCAACAGCGCCGCTGCCAGCAGTCCCAAATGATGTTCGACAACCAGCGGGAACAGCGCGGGAGCCACGACCGCGACAAACAGTCCACCCGCCGCGCCTCCGGCCGACATGACAAGATAAAACTCGGTCAGAGAAGACCCGCGCGGTGATGCAACATCGGCGGGCACGGGCTTCCAGCGGACAAGTTCTCCGTGGCAGACCATGCAAACGGAGAACAGCGTGCCGAGATGAACCGCAAACTGAAGCGTCAGCGATCCGTACGCACCCGTCCCGTGCTGCAAACCGATCATCACGCCACTTGTCAACAACGCGACAACGGCGACCGGCCCCCACAACCGGCGAGTGGCCCACGACTCGATCGAGAAGCAAACAATCAGCGTGATCAAGTACAGCGTCAGTGGCACCACCCACAGAAACGGGATCGGACTGATATCAATCGACAACTTGTTGGTGACTGCCGAGAGGAGTATCGACGGAACCATCGCCAGTCCGAACCACATCAGGATGACACCACGTGAGGCTCCTGCGGGACGACGACTGACGGTTGTCACTTCGCCGGAGCGGCTTGAACCATTCATGGCAGACGACGACACGCAGCGAGACACAGAAAGACTCCGCGCAGTGGCGATCCAACCACAGGCCGCGCACAGCACGCTGTAACCGACGAAGCCCGCGTACCACAGACTCACCTGTTGCGGAGCGGCCAGCCAGACATCGACGAGGAACGGATAAGTCACCAAACCGAGCAATGAGCCGAGGTTGGACAGGGCGTACAACCGATAAGGCGACTCGTCGGGGAAGGCTCGCGAAAACCAGACCTGCAACAGTGGCCCGGTAGCGCTCAATAGGAGATAGGGGAGTCCGATATGACACGTCAGCAACCACAGGATTTCACTCGTGGGGTCGCCCAATCCCATCGACTTCCATGCGGCTGCGGGCAGGACCGGGGAGAACAAAGCGGTGGCGAGCAGCGCGAGGTGGATCAGCCACTGGGCCCGCAAACTGTCCTGGCGAACCAAGCCATGCGCATATAGGTAACCACCGAACAACAACGACTGAAAGAACAGCAAGCAAACAGTCCAGACGTTCGGGCTACCGCCGAACCACGGCAGGATCAGCTTGCTCATCAGCGGCTGGATTTGAAAAACCAAGGCCGCCCCCAAGAAGAAGGTCGCAGCAAACAGGCTCTTCGCAACGCGCGGCGATACGGGGGTCAGCATGTGGGAACTTGGTCCGTGTCACGAGGTACGGTCGATTCGGGAGTGAATCTACCTGAACTCAGACCACATTGCCGTTGAGCGATTTCCAAGAACTCCGTTATTCACGATCTCCAGTTCACAAGGCTGGGCGGCTCTGCGTTAGTGGCCCCAATCCGCATTGATTCTGCGTTGGCGGCTTTGGACCAAGCGGTACGAAGGGGATAGGCAACTCCCATTCGCACTGCTTGGTCCAAAGCCGCCAAAGCAGTGGCACGGCCAAGTAGTTGAAACCGCTCAAACAGGGCCACCCAGCCCGTAGGAGCCTGTTGAGAGAGACAGTGCGAGGCACGTGATCATCCATCGAGCAGCGCGGTCTCGCCGAGATATGTTGCCGCGCGGTCCAAATCTGCCAGCAATTGACCGGCGTTGCCAAAGCGATCCTCGGGTCGCTTCTCCAACAGTCGCATCACAATCCCTTCGAGTTGCGCGGGGACAGCGAGATGAAACTTCGTGGGCGGCTCTGGGCGCTGCGTCTGAATCTTGTCGAGCGTCTCATGAAACGAACGCCCTTCACACGGAGGCCGTCCCGTCAGCAGGGCATAGACCGTCGCACCAAGGTTGTAGAGATCGGATCGCGCATCGAGCCTCTTGCCACCGACTTGTTCCGGCGAGCAGTAGGACAACTCACCGACGATCTCTCCCGCGCGCGTGACCTTCGCCGACGTATCGTCATCGAGCGACTTGGCCAGTCCCAACCCGCCGAGCTTCACCACACCGTCGCTCTTCCGAACCAGAATGCGTCGCGGCGCGAGGTTGCGATGCACGATCTGATGCCGCGCCGCGAAGTCCAACGCCCGCGCGACGTGCAGCATCACCTTGAGCGACTGCCGCCAATCGAGCATCCCCGCCACACCGATCCGCCGAATCATCTGCGCGGCGTTCTCTCCCTCGACCCATTCGCTCGCCGACCAGCACAGTCTTTCTTCCTCGCCAACATCAAACAACTCGACCAGATGCGGATGCGTGAGCGGCAGCATCGTCGCCGCCGCTCGCCGAAACCGAGCCACCGCCGCCGAGTCCTTCATCGCCTCGGGCCGAAACACCTTGAGAGCCACCTCGACCCGCAAGTCGTCATCCATCGCCCGCAGCATCGCGCCGCTCTCCGTCTCCGCCACGAGCGATGCGACATCGAACCGCCCAAATCGTCGCCCCACCAATCGCCGAGGCTCCCCGTAGGATGGGCACTCCTGCCCGTCCGCCTTGTCTTGGTTTCTTGCCTTGTCCCCTCGCCCCGGCCTTGCGGGGAGAGGGTTAGGGTGAGGGGTCTTCGCCTTCTCTTCAACTTTGTCCCCTCGCCCCGGCCCTGCGGGGAGAGGGCTAGCAGCCCGTTGAAAAACTGTAGGATGGCCTTCTAGGCCGTCGTTTTTCTGCGGGAAATCGGACGGGCAAGATGCCCATCCTACGTT
>JAYTXB010000254.1:0-1255 GCA_043743205.1 Schlesneria sp. | reverse complement strand
GTCCTGAGACTTCACGAATTCAGGTGGGGAGCGGAAGCGTCGCACGGAGGGATCGCAACCGAACCTTCGGTCGCGGACTCACGGCATGATCTTCCTTCTTGAGGTCTTTTTTCTTGACGTCTTTTTTCTTGACGTCTTGGCCCATCGCTTCTGTGGTCTCCGAGGTCTTGTCTGCGGCGATGGTCACCGGTTTGACGAACGGCTTTCCGGGGAGCAGGCGTCCGAGTTGGAAGGCTTCATCGTTGGTCACGGTGGCATGCACCGCCAGGGCGAGCTTGCGCATGATGGCCACCACGGCACCTCGACCGCGGTCTTTGTCTTTCTTCTTCTTGGCCTCGAACCAGGGGCGAACCGCCGCGCTTTGAGCGGTCCGCAACGCCGCGAAGTACAGCCACCGACGAACCGCCGACGGGCCACGCTTCGTGATCTTCAATTGCCCTTGATGCTTTCCGCTGCTGCATTCTTTGAGGTTCAAGCCCATCGCTTTGCGATACGCCGCGCCGCAGTGGTAGTCGTGAGGATCGCCCAACGACGTGAACAACACGCAGGCCGTGCAGGTGCCCAACGATTCTGACATCCGCGTCAGCACCGCATGGCCTTCCGACAGACGCTGCAATTCCTGACGAGCTTCCCGCATTTGTCGCCCCGCCTCGAACGCCGCTTGAGCACAACGCTTGACATACTCTTCCTCGGCTTTCGTCATTCGCACTCCCAACGTGTCGCGAGCACTCGCCAACATCGACAACACCTTCTGCGAGTCCACGCGCTGACGGCCCCACTTCGCCAACTTCAACGTCGCCTCCGCATCCGCCGCCAAGCCGCGCGGGCCGCCGTATTCTCGCAGCACACGCAGCAGCGTCGCCGACTGCAACGACATCACGCTCGTCGCCTCCGGCCAGAACTTCGAGATCAAGCCCTCCAAGCGACCTTGCCACATCTGCCAAATCGCTTGCTGAGCCGTCAGCCACTGCACCTGAGCCTTCAACTGCGCCGTCGTCTCCGAGATCGCGATCGACGGCCACGGAACCGACTTCCCGATCGCCCCCAGCTCGGCCAACATCGCCGCGTCCTTCCCGTCGTGCTGACTGGGAACCCCATCAAAGATCTCCGCGTAGTCCGACGTCGCCTGGCTCCGCACACGCTGCGCCGGCAACTCCGCATCCGTCAACGCTTGTCGCAACGCCTCCCCATAGGTGCCCGTCGATTCCATTGCCACCTTGATCCCACGCTGCTCGTGCAACACCTTGAGCCGCGA
>JAYTXB010000253.1:0-13579 GCA_043743205.1 Schlesneria sp. | reverse complement strand
GGCACTGGGCTCGTGACTCCAACGCCCGCAAGTAGATGGTGGCCTCAATCCTCGCAAGCAGAGCTTCAGCTTCACTTGCTCCGCGCGACCCCTGACTCGAGTACTCACCGATGCCAAACGCCTCCGAAACCGCGTCGCTATCACAGCGGCAGTTGCTCACTTCTGCCGGAGTCACAGCGGCGGGACTGACGCTGCTGAATCATGCCGTTGCTCAGGAAAATGTGCCCGGTGTCGAGGTCGCCGATCGCTCGTCGAGCATCCGTATCAGCGCGGTGAAGTCGTACTGGGTCGGATCGATTCTCTACGTGAAGATCGAGACCAATCACGGCATCAGCGGGTGGGGAGACGTGAAGGGCATTGATCCGCGAGTCGCCCAGTCGTTGGTGGCGTCGCTGGCCGAGTTGATCGTCGGCGAGAACCTGACGCGGATCGAGCATCTGTGCCAAAAGCTGTTTCGCGCCCATCGCGACATGCGCGGCGGGCCATTCATGGTTCATTCGATCGCAGGTCTCGATATCGCGTTGTGGGACATCGCCGGAAAGCTGTGGAACGTTTCGGTCTACAGGTTGCTCGGTGGTCCCCCACGCGAGAGACCGCATTCGGGTCTATCACACAGCGAAGGCACTCAAGGTGCCGCCGCACGGCCTCTACGAGCATTCCGGAAACCCCACCGACATCGAGCGAATGGTCAACGCCATCAAGCTGGCTCGCGAGAAAGTCGGCCCCGAGGGAACCGTCATGTTCGACGCTCAGACGGCTAGTCGCGGCGGCATTTCGGCGGAATTTAGACTTAGTGCAAGTCGCTTTTCGGCAGCAATCAACATTCACACTCATTCAAATCTTCAATTCGTATTTTGTGGAGTCTCTGATGAAACTCGTTTCCGGCGCGATTTTGTTTCTGGCCGCCGAGCAGGCCTATGCTCACGCTCACTTGGTGCAGTTTCCGAATCATGATGTCGCGTCGCGGGTCCTCGTACCTGGCAGTTTGGTGCTGTTGGTTCTTGCCGTGTTGATGTTTGTCTGGGGCCTGCTGACTGAAGCTCGCTCGCCAAATAGGACGGGTTGCGGACCAACCGACAGCACCACATCACAGGTTCCCCGATCATGAACGGACGCTCGCCATTGATGCCAGCGCACGAATTGCGATTGGTGCTCTTCGCTCAGTTGGTGACAATTCTCGGAGCGTTGTTCTGCGCGCAGCCGGAGTTGTATCCCACGGCACGGCTACAGCTGATTCGCCGAATTCTCGTTCCACTCGCGGAACGTCGGCCGGAAGTACTGCCACTGACTCGGCAGTATCTGGAACAGTTTCCAACGGATTCGTTTGGAATTGCGCTGGCAGCAGAAGCGGCAGCAGCTCAGTCAGAACACACTCGTGCGATCGAACTCTTCTCGCGTTTGCCAGCCGATGGCGGTCGATGGGAGTTCTTGTCGAAGCTGGGGCAGGCACGACGCTGCGAGTTACTCGGGCGCATGTCGGACGCCGAACGTCATCTTCGTCGTGCCGTCGCGTTGAATCCCGATCATGTGGAAGCCAACCACCGTCTCGGAAACCTGCTGCAAGTCTCAGGGCGTACCTGGGAGTCGGCTCCGTACTTTTTGCGCCTCATTCGTCGAGGCAAATGCCGGGGGGACGAACTGTTGGGAATGGCCACGACGGAACGGTTCTTTCGTTCCGATGATCGGATCGAACGAGTCGGTTTGGCGAACGATCCTCCGGAACCGTTGGTCAAACTCGCCATCGCGAGACGTGACTTGTACGCAAACCGCCAAGCCGAAGCTGAAGTGTTGCTACGCGAGGTCATTGAGGCCCGGCCCGAACTCGGCGAAGCTCACGGACGGCTGGGGCGCATCGTCGTCGAACGCGGCAACGCGACAGAGTTTCTTCATTGGCGAGGCAGCCTGCCGGACGAAGCTCGGTCGCACCCGGAAGTCTGGTTTGTTCAAGGCTTGCAGGCGCGGCGACAGGGACAAATGAACGGTGCCATTCATTGCCTGCTCCAAGCGTTGGAGCTGTCGCCCAATCATTTGGGGGCGAACATGCAGATTGCGGGCTGCCTGAATCAAGCTGGTCATGCTGAGATCGCCTCACAATTCGGTCGCCGCGCCGAACTGCTGGCCGAATTGGAAGGGACGCTCAACCTGTTGCGAGCCGACGCAGATCCCGAGTTGATGGACAAAGCGATCTCGGCCCTGAGCGGCATGGGACGCTTCTGGGAAGCCGCTGGCTGGGCTTACGTCAAAACACAGATGGCGATTCCACAGGAGGGACTCCGCAACAATCTGCGTCATTGGTTGAGTCTCGCGTCGCGCGAACCGGCGGCGACCGCAGTCCGCTTCTTGCCGACCAGACAACTCCGCCGCGATGAATTTCAATCGCCGCACTGGAAGGCTCCCGAGTCACTGGTGCCGCTCTCCAAACTCACCTCCGATCAAGCCGCAGCTCGCATTCCCTGGAGCTTCACGGATGAGGCCAGCTCTGCGGGAATTCGCTTCAATTACTTCGAGGGAACTCACGAATCCAACCGCTTGAGCCACATTTTCAACGTCATGGGCGGAGGCCTCGCAGCGCTCGATTACGACCGTGACGGCTGGACTGACATTCATCTCGCACAGGCCAACAACTGGCGAGACGAAACGCCTTCCACTGAACACGCCGATTGCCTGTTTCGCAACCTGCTGGGCGAGCGGTTTCAAGATGCGACAGCTCTGGCTGGCGTCGGTGACACGAGCTTCTCGCATGGAGTCACCGCAGGTGACTTCGACCAAGACGGGTTCCCAGACATTTATATTGGGAATAAAGGACCGAATCGTCTCTATCACAACAATGGAGACGGAACGTTTCGCGATGTCACGGACAACGCGGGTGTCGGTGGCCAAGAATGGACCACGAGCAGTGTGTTTGCCGACTTTACGGGCGATGGTCTCCCCGACTTATATGTTGCGAACTACACACTGTTGGAGGAGACGGCTCGCAAAGAATGCCGGCGCCCCGATGGTGCTCCGATGGCCTGCACTCCCGATGTCCTGACGGCCGAACACGACCGCTGCTATACGAATCTCGGTGACGGCACGTTTCGAGATGTCTCGCAGGCGGCTGGCATTCGTGTCCCCGATGGCAAGGGCTTGGGAGTCATCGCGTGGGACTTTGAAGGAACGGGGCGTCTCGGACTGTTCATTGCGAATGACACGACTCCGAATTTTCTCTTTCTCAACCGGGGAACTGATACCGATGGCACACCGCAGTTTGCCGAAGAGGGAGTTGTGCGCGGAGTCGCGTTCGATATCGACGGCAACGCCAAGGCATCGATGGGAGTCGCTGCCGCAGATGCCACCGGCGACGGGCGGATCGATCTGTTCATCACGACTTTCTTCGGGGAATCGAACACACTCTACTCGCAACGGCCCGATCGGTATTTCGACGAACTGACTCGTCCGTTCAGTCTGCGAGACCCCGGCTTCTGGATGCTGGGTTTCGGCTGTCAATTTGCCGATCTGGATGGTGATGGCTGGGACGATCTGATTGCCACCAACGGTCACGTCGATCAAAGTTCATCGCGCGGAGACGCCGATCGGATGCCGCCTCAAATCTTTCGCAACCTCGAAGGCCAATGGTTCACCGAAGTGCCTCGCGAAGAACTGGGACCATTTTTTCAAGGCCAATATCTGGGGCGAGGGATGGCTACACTGGACTGGAACGGTGATGGCAAACCCGACACGGCCATCTCACACCTCCACGCTCCATTCGCACTGGTCACGAACCATACGCCTGCTCTCAACCGGCAACTCGTCGTCCGCTTGGCCGGGCGTCGCGGTTGCCTCGATCCCACCGGTGCCGTCGTTCGAGTGCGCTCGGGGACGTACGAACAGGCGAGACTTCAAACCGTCGGCGCTGGGTTCCAAGAATAGATTTCTGAAGCTTGCGCGAATCCGCTTCTAGCGAGGATCGAGGAACCATCGCATGTCGCATTTGAAGTGTCTGGTCTCAATCTTGGGCCGCGTCTGGACTGACATTTTTGCTTCAAATCCACCAGCTTGAGCGTCGCGGCGCCAGAAATGTCGAGAGGGGAGTATAAACAGAGTCCAATCTTGTGGCCGTCAACGGTAAACAGTGGGGAATATGTGTGACGTTTCCAGAGTAATTCCTCGCCATTGAACTTTTTAAGCAGTTAGCAGTGCCAATTCATTGCGTGCCCTCTAAATGCACGGTAAGACACCGACTCCTCTCAATACACCAATGTCTCGTTTCGAATTGGGGTCGCCGTTGTTTCGCTCGCGTCGCCTGCAACCTGCAACCTGCAACCTGTTGCTCGAAGTGGTTTCTCAGCGTGAGCACCACCACTAGTCTTGAACTGTTTCGGCAGTTGAGCAGTGTGCGAAAATCTCTGCGCGAAATCAGGGTTCGTATGCCCGCCACCATAGAGTCGCCCAGCTGGCAGCAATCGCAACGTTTTACCTATCTAATTCGAGAAAGCCACAAGAGGCACCGACTTCGTTCCCGGCCTAAGTATGGTGAGTCTCAGGCTCGCGGCCCACCAGTGTTGAAAGCACTGTCCATGTCCGCAGATGCTGGTTGGCCCCATGTCACTAATGTGACTTGGAGTGACTTCCGAATTTGATCTTACTTCGTGTTGATAATTTTACAGGACAATACTATATGTCGCGATTACTGTGCTTACTGGCAATACTGGCGTCGATTTCGCACGCTGTCGATGCATACGCCCAAACTGTATTTCCCATAACGAGGATTCCCCATTGGTCTGAGAATGACAATCTGCAACGGGCTAAGACACGGTGTGGCGCATGGTTTTTTTCTGGGCTTTCAGGCGGTTTTGACTCGGAATCCATCAGCGACGTTTTGGCTTTGCAGACGGGCGCTGTCGCCACGTTTTCCGGCGGGGAGGCGATAGTTTTTCTTAGCGAAGCGAGGGCGTTCGTGTTGGCCCCAGTTGGCACAACCGCCAACCTTGTTGAGGCGGCTGCGTCCGTCGATGCCTTGTATACGCTTGATAACTATTTTGGAATGTGGACGCATGTGTTGGGCCATGCGATAAGCGACGGTGCTTATCGCGTCGAGCCAAACACCGTGCTTCCGCTATTAACTAGTCCAGTCGTAGAAATTGAGTTCAATCTTTCCTTGCGCGGTGATGGAGTAGCGGGGTTCAATAACATAATTGAACTCAGGAATGACATCGGGAATGATCCCTTGGTGCGAGATGGGTCGTGGATCATGGCGGCAGGTGGGTGGGGCGGCTTTCTGCCATGGTGGGTGGTAGGAGAAATTGAAACCCTAGATGACGGAAAAGTACAAATATTTGGCTTGTACCCGAATTTGAGCTCATTAACATTTTTCGGTCGCCGCCGAGTAACGGTAGGCCACGAGTTTCTTGCATATGCGAATTGTGGCCAAGCGTCTGGGCCAGGAGGGTTTCCTGGAGGCAGTTACACAGGCTTTGCTGTCCTGACAGGAGTTTCCGCTGCGTGGGTCTCAGATGAGAGTTTACTCGGCGCTTTACCAGCCATTGAGCTATTAACCACGATGCCGTAGCAAACTCAATTGGTTTCAACGCCAGTGACATTGGTTCGACTAACTACAAGCGCCGAATACTGAGTTGTTATGAGAGACGGGAGGATTGCGAGTGCAATCCTCCTGTTTTCGTTTTTGGCCAGATTTCTTGGGTATAAATCGTTGGTGTGTGTGTTGGGTCTATTATTCACTCGTTGATGCATGGTCCTGCCACCAGAACCGCCGATGACGACATCCATCGCGACTGGCCCGAGTTCTCCGGACTACCAAAAGAAGATGATGCAAGGCGCTGAGGCGAAGCCCGAGGCTCCCAAAGATATTCCGGCAGCATTTCTATCGTTAGACAAAAGCACGCTTAAATTGGAACTCAAATCCGGACCAAACAGCTTTGACATCGACTTGTCAAAGATCGGTAAATAGCGGACGGGATTGGGACAATTTGCGGATGGTCGAGCTGCGTTGTGGCTTCGGCCTCCGCTTGGAAACGGGCGATTTCAACGAGAGTGGCGGGCATTGTTTGCAACGCCTTCTTCGATCCAACGACCCGATCCAGACTCGCCTGTTTCACTTTTCAGGCTCTCCGCCATTCGTGTTGATTCTTGTGGCACATCAGCCGCAGGGCGCTAGCCCCGGTTCTATTTCGCTTAACCGGGGCTAGCGCCCTGCGGCTAATTTCTGCGGGCCAACAGGTATGGCGGAGAGCCACTTTTCAGAAGTCCCCATGCTGCCACGAGCGATCTCTTCGAGTCGCTCTACTCGCCGAGCGAAATGTCGGATCGTCTCGGGAAGCAGGGCAGGAAGAACGAGTGTCTCATCGAACGAAGATCACTGCGCAGGGGGGACTCGCATGCGTCGTCGATTCTGGTGGCCCCATCGGATTGCGAGGATCAGTCGATGATCGCGAGGTCTCGTGAAGTGCGGTCTCACGAGGAGCCGAGAGCGGCTTTGAGAAGCGTGATCGGTCGGCCAATTCCTCGTGACACTCGGGCGAATCCTCACAAGGCCGTCGGAGTTCTTGCCGTCTGAGCACTTGTTCCTGTGACCAAGCATCATCCGGCTTGCACCGTCATTTGAGCTGCCGAGATGCTGCCGTTGTTCATTCATGCCGGGATGTGAACGCGGGAAACAGTTCCCCACAATCCGCTCATCGCACCGGAAACCATCCGATCAATGTTGAGATTTTGTGACGGCTTGAAGCCATCACTCTTTCAAGCATTTGTAATGGCTGATACTTTCGTGTGGATTGCGTCCCCGAGTGTGCTACGTTTTGTAGAAAACTGGGGGCCTGATCTTGAGTTCAAACGGAAATGACATGACCAGTTCCGACAAACAGTTTCGATGGACTTCCTTGAGACGAGATTGGCAGCTCACGCTGGTGAGCGTGTGCTTCTTGTCGTTTGGTGCGTTCCGAATCTGTTCGGCAAACCAGCCGGTCAGCTTCTCCAACGATGTCGTCCAAGTGCTGACGAAGGCGGGCTGCAATGTCGGTGTCTGCCATGCCAAAGCGGGTGGCGGGCAGAAGGGGTTTCAACTGTCGCTGCTGGGGTTCGAGCCGCTCGAAGACTATGAACATCTGGTGAAAGAGGGACGCGGCCGACGGCTGTTCTCCGGGGCACCCGATCGCAGTTTGTTGCTCATGAAGGCCTCGGGGCAGTTGCCACATGGAGGGGGCGTTCGACTCGAACCGACATCGGAAGGGTACGCTCTGCTGCGTGAGTGGATTCGTCAGGGAGCGCCGTTCGACAGCGTCAATGAAAAAAAACTGGTGTCGTTTGAAGTGCAGCCAGCGCGCGGTGTGGCGAAGCGGAATACGGAACAACAACTCCAAGCGATCGCGAAGTATTCGGACGGGAGCGTGCGCGATGTCACCGCGATGGCGCTCTACGAAGCGAACGACAGGGCGATGGCCGACGTGAACGAACGCGGGCTGGTGAAGGTTCTCGACCTCACGGGGAACGTCGCGGTGATGGTTCGGTATCAGGGTCAGGTGTCGGTCTACAGCGCGTCGGTGCCGCTCGGTGCGCCGGTCGAGAACCTGCCGTCGTCCCAAAACTTTGTCGATGAACTCGTCTTCGCGAATCTCAAGGGACTCGGCATTCCGCCGTCTCCCGTCTGCGACGACGCAACGTTTCTGCGGCGAGTCACCCTCGATATCGGCGGGCGATTGCCGACCGAAGAGGAAACAACCGCGTTCCTCGCCAGCAAGGACGAAGGGAAACGCGATGCGCTGATTGATGAGTTGCTGCGAAGTCCCGACTACGCCGACTTCTTCGCCAACAAGTGGACCGCGCTGCTCAAGAATCGCCGCGACGACGCCAGCGATACGGTTTCCAACTTCGCCTTTCATGCGTGGGTGCGAGACAGTTTTTTGGCCAACAAGCCTTACGACCAATTCGTCCGCGAGTTGCTCGGTGCAACCGGCACCGTGATCGGCAATCCGCCGGTCGCATGGTACAAGCGCGTGAAGGAACCGAAGCAGCAAATTGAAGATGTCGCCCAACTCTTCCTCGGTGTCCGGATGCAATGTGCCCAGTGTCATCATCACCCGTTCGAACGTTGGAGCCAGGATGACTATTACTCGCTGGCCGCGTTCTTCAGTCAGGTGGGCCGCAAACCGTCGGGGACGCGTGGCGAGGATTTGATCTTCCACAAACGCGGCCTCGCGACCGCCACCAACATCAAGACTGCTGTGCCGCTCAAGCCCGCCGCGCTGGGTGATGCGATTCCCGAGATCGCCGCCGATGAAGACCCGCGACTCAAACTGGCCGACTGGATGAGCACCAAGAACAACCCGTTCTTCGCAAAGTCGCTCGTGAACCGGTATTGGAAACACTTCTTCGTGCGGGGTTTGATCGGGCCGGAAGACGACATCCGCGACACGAACCCACCGACGA
The DNA here is from genome assembly GCA_043743205.1 of Schlesneria sp. Lineage (GTDB taxonomy): Bacteria > Planctomycetota > Planctomycetia > Planctomycetales > Planctomycetaceae > Schlesneria. The sequence goes on along the minus strand of JAYTXB010000253.1, from coordinate 5,158 downwards.
ATCCCGCCTTGCTTGAGGCACTCGAAAAGCACTTCATCGCCAGCAGCTTCGACCTGAAGGACTTGGTCCGAGTCATCACTCAATCGCGGTCTTATCAACTGAGTGAACTGCCGAACGAACACAACATCGTCGATCGCCAGAATTACTCTCGCTATTACCCGCGCCGCCTTCAAGCCGAAGTGCTGCTCGACGCGATCGACCGACTCGCAGGAACACAAACCGACTTCGCGAACCTCCCCCCCGGCACGCGCGCGGTCGCACTCCCGGATAACAGCTACAACGCCTCGTCGCAATTCCTTCGAGTCTTCGGCCGCCCCGAAGCAGAAAGCGTCTGCGAGTGCGAACGAGTTCAATCCTCCAGCCTCGCTCAAAGCCTGCACCTGTTGAACGCCCCCGAAATGAAAGCCAAGCTGGCTGCCGCGACCGGCCGCGCGGAACGCTTGGCAAAAGAAGAGAAGCCAGTCGAAACGAAAGTCCGCGAACTGTATCTCGCGGCATTCTCACGCAAGCCGCGCCCACAAGAACTGAAGACCGCCATCGACTATCTCAACGAACCTGGAACCGCCGCGAATGCGAATTACCAAGACCTGATTTGGGCGTTGATCAATACCAAAGAATTCCTCTTCAACCATTAGGCACATCATGACTGACATTGGTTGTTATTCGCGTCGCCTTCCCGCGAACGCGGTTCGCTCGATGGTGTTCGCCGCGTTGATCTGCGGAACGTTTTGTTGCCTGCCACTGGCTGCGTTCGCGCAGTCCGTCGGGCTACCACTTCCGAGACTGCTCACAACCACTCCGATGGGAGCCAAGGTCGGGTCTCTGGTTGAGGTCACGATCAGTGGCGAGTACCTCGATGATGTAAACGAACTGACGTTCTCGGATCGCCGTATCACGGCGGCTCGCAAACGCGACGCGGCGGGGCAGCCGGAAGCGAACAAGTACGTCGTGACGATTGCCGCCGACTGCCCGACCGGAATTCACGAAGCGCGCGTGATGACGCGGCTGGGGATTTCTTCCTCGCGAGCCTTCTGTGTCGGCACGCTCGATGAAGTCACGGTGACGAAGCCGAACACGACGTTGGCCACCGCGATGGAATTGAAAGTCAACTCGATCTGCAATGCGGTGATGACGACTCGGGCTGTCGATCACTTTGTCTTCGAGGGCCGGAAGGGACAGCGAGTCATCGTCGATTGCGCGACGCGGGGGATTGATTCCAAGCTCGACGCCGTGCTGATCGTGGCCGATGCGTTGGGTCGCGACTTGTTGGTCGAACGCCGAGGAGGCACGCTCGACTTCACCGTGCCCTCTGATGGCCGGTATGTGGTCAAAGTCCACGAGCTGACTTTCAAGGGAGGGCAGCCGTTTTACTATCGCCTCGCGTTGTCGGAGTTGCCGGTCGGAGCGCCGGTCGTTCGGCTCCCGGCGACGAAACTGGTGAACTCGTTCTCGTGGCCGCCGCAAGACCTCAAGGAGCAGGCCGAACTGGCCGAGGTCGAACCGAACAACGAACGCACGAAGGCTCAAAAAGTCGCGCTGCCGTGCGACATTGCGGGGAGCTTCTTTCCGGCGGCGGATGTCGATGTCTTTGAGTTCGAGGCTAAGAAGGGAGACGTCTGGTGGGTTGAAGTCGCTTCCGAACGATTCGGTTTGCCGACCGATCCGTCGATCCTCGTGCAACATGTCACTCGGACTGGTGACACCGAAAAGCTGACCGATGTGGCCGAGTTCAGTGACATCCCGAGCCCGGTGAAAGTTTCGAGCAATGGCTACGCCTACGACGGCCCGCCGTACAACGCGGGGACAGCGGACATCCTCGGCAAGTTGGAGATCAAAGAGGACGGCTTGCATCGCCTGCAACTGAGCGATCTGTTCGGCGGGACGCGGAACGATCCGCGTAATGTCTATCGGCTCGTTATTCGGAAAGCGGCTCCCGACTTCGCACTCGTCGCGTGGGCCATGCACATGGAACTTCGGAACGGCGACCGTAACGCGCTGTCAAAACCGCTCGCCTTGCGTGGCGGAGCGACGATGGTGCTGGAAGTCGTCGCGCTGCGTCGAGACGGCTTCGATGGTGACATCGACCTCGCGATGGAAGGTTTGCCGGAAGGAGTCACCGCTCACGGCTTGAAGATTCCAGCGGGACAATCGCGCGGGATGATGCTGGTCACTGCGAATCAGAATGCGCCTCGATCCGTTGGCCAAGCGACGTTCCTCGGCAAAGTGACCATCGACGGCGCGGCGGTCATTCGCCCTTGTCGTCTCGCCTCCTACGCTTGGCCGATCCCCGATTCGTGGGGCGAGATTCCTGCGCCACGTTTGATGGCTGATGTGCCGGTCTCGGTTAGCGGTCTCGACTTCGCGCCGCTCTCAATCGCCGCTCCGACTGCCACGGTGATCGAAGCGACGGTCGGCGAGAAGCTGACGATCCCGCTCGCTCTGACGCGACGCAGTGAGTTCTCCGGTGCGACGATGGAACTCCGCACTGCGGGCGTCGGCTTTGATCGAGTCCCCGTCATCACGCTCCCGCTGACGGCGGATCAATCTCTGGCGGTTGTCGATCTCGCGGCCTTGAAGACTCCGCCCGGCGACTACTTGATCGCGTTCTATGGCGGAGCGGTCACAAAGTACCGCCATCAACTCGAAGCGGTCGCAGCCGCCGAAGCTGCGCTGCAAAAGGTGAAGCTAGAGGTGACAGCTCTCGAAGTTGAATCGAAGAAAGTCGCCGAAGAGACTGCCGCCGCCCCCACAGACAAGAAGCCCGAAACAGACAAGCTGGTGGCCGATGTCGCCGTTCGCTTGAAAGCCGCCATGACCGCCGTATCTGCTGCCGATCAAAAGTTGAAGAATGTCACCGCCACCGCTCAGCCGAGAGATATTGTGGATATCGTCGTGTCCGAACCGATTGCCATCCGAGTGAAAGCGGCGGCAAAGTAGTCCGTAGGATGGGCACTCCTGCCCGTCATGTTTTTGTCTTTGACCTCCCCGCCTTCAGCATCATGAAGGTCGTAATCTCAGGCGATTGCGACCTTCACCCACCTTCGACGGGAAAGAGTGCCCATCCTACAAGTCAGAGGAGAAATGATGAGTCACTCACATCCTCACCAACGATGTCCCGGCCCGATTCCGTTTGGGGCAAGCGGTCGCCGAGCTTTTTTGCAGACGGGGCTGGCGGGCTTTGCCAGTTTGAGTTTGCCAGGCATCCTCCGGTTGCAGGCGAATAGCTTGGCTCAAGCGGCCGAGTCATCGGCGGCGGGACGCGAGAAGAACGCGGTGATCATGGTCTGGCAGCCTGGCGGATGCTCGCACATCGAGACCTACGATCCGAAGCCTCACGCCGGGAGCGAATACAGCGGGCCATTCGGGACCATTCCAACGAAGGTGCCCGGCCTCAACTTTTGTGAGCTGTTGCCACGACAAGCGGCCATCGCGGACAAGTTCACCGTGCTGAGGTCCATGCGACAAAACGCGGGCGGTCATCCGGCAGGCTCGATGCAATTGCTCTCCGGCGATCCCGACACGCGCGACAAACCCAAGCCACGTCTGCCCGATTGGATGTCGGTGACCAATTACGTGCGGTCGCAACAGGGGCCGCGTCAGAATCCGTTGCCCGCTTATGTCGGCATCAATCCACCGCTCGAATACAACGGACCGGCATATCTCGGAGATGCTTACTCGCCGTTCGTCGTCTCGGGCAATCCAGACCTTCCGACATTCTCAGTGCCGAACATCGGCCTCTCGGATACCAATGAAGTCCGTCGCCTCGGTCGCCGTTCGACGTTACGGCAGAATCTCGACACGCTCGAAAGAGCCTTCGATCAGCAGCGAGAACTCGCCGCACTCGATGAGTTCGAGACGAAGGCGATGACGCTGCTGACCAATCCGAAAACGAAAGAAGCGTTCGATCTGAATCGCGAAGACCCGCGCGTGCGTGACCGTTACGGTCGCAATCAATGGGGCCAGCAACTGCTGCTCGCAAGGCGGCTGATCGAAGCGGGAGTCGAGGTCCTCACGACGAGCCTCGCCGGCCCGCTCTGCGGTCGAGTCCAAAACTGGGACGATCACGCCGTGAACATGCACGTCTTCGACGCGATGAAGTTCCGCACGCCCGCCTATGACCAAGCGGTCTCCGCGTTGATCGAGGACATCTACGAACGGGGTCTCGACAAACGAGTCCTCGTCGTGGTCACGGGCGAATTTGGCCGCACCCCCAAAATCAACTACTCAGCCAGCACCGGCGAAGGTGACGCGAGTGCTCCCGCTGGAACTCAACAACCGGGCCGCGATCACTGGCCGCGCGCCTTCTCGAACATCTGGGCCGGCGGCGGCATCGACACCGGCCGCTTCATCGGCGGCACCGACAAGCGCGGCGAGGATTCCATCGAACGCATCTGTGGCCCCGGCGATTTCCTGGCCACGATCTATCACCATCTCGGCATTGATTCGGCCAACACTCTGATCAAGGACTTCAACGGCCGCCCCACACCGATCGTCGATCATGGCCAACCGATCCCGGAACTAATGGGATAGAGCGGCGAAGCCGCAAACGATTGTGGCACGACGCTCCGCGTCGCGCCACACTTTTCGCTGCCGCAACAACAAGATGGGCCTTAACGATCTAATCACAATGCCTTCAGGATAGGTTTGCCGATGCTCGCACGACATTTTCTTCCGGCATTACTTGGTCTCGCGTTCGTTTCGTGTTCGTCGCCGCTCCTGGCCGACGAGCCGATTGACTATGTGAAGCAGATCAAGCCGTTGCTGCGCGAGCGATGTTTTGCCTGTCACGGGGCGCTCAAGCGCGAAGGGGGCTTGCGGCTCGACACGGCGGCGCTGGCGATAAAGGGCGGTGAAACGGGCGCGGCGATCAAGCCAGGGGATGTCGAGGCGAGTCTGTTGCTCAAGCGAATCTCGGCGACTGCTGAGTCCGAACGTATGCCGCCGGAAGGAGAGCCGCTCAGGGCCGAGCAGATTGCGGCGCTGCGAAACTGGATTGCTCAGAAGGCTGAAGCACCCGCCGATGAGCAACCTGAACGCGACCCGCGCGATCATTGGGCGTTCAAGACTCCGGTGCGGCCCGCTGTGCCTGAACTCAAATCTCAAATTTCAGATTTCAAATTTCAAATCAGAAATCCCATTGACGCCTTCATCGCCAAAG
>JAYTXB010000252.1:0-4186 GCA_043743205.1 Schlesneria sp. | reverse complement strand
GTCATACGATGACGATAGATCCGTTCCATCGCCTGCATGATTTCATCGCGCGGATGAACGAGTTCACGGGTGGAGTTCAGTTCGCGGGGTTGAGTCATCACCAGATTGGTTCCTGTTGTGTGGCGTCAGATTTCATTGAGTGTGGTCGGATTTCATCGTGCTCGTTGCGGCCGCTGTCGAGCGTGCGAGTCCTCTGCATGAACGAGTCTTCACGGTGACTTGCGCAGTTCCTTGCGGCAACTGGGATCGGCGGGAACAGGTGAGCCAACTTCATCAACGGGGTGCGTGAAGAGGTATCGCCAGACTGGCTCATGGGTGAACTTGCCCGCAGCGTCTTTCACGGCGGCACCGCCCGGCACGACGGAACTGTGGGCGCGGTTTGCATCCTGCTTCACGTCGGCATCGGTAACCAAGCGACGCGAGTTGCCAAAAGGCGCGGCGACCTGATCGACGTTGATGATCGGGCCGAACTCATGCAGGCCGAGCAATTCCCACGAGCGGCAGTAGTGGTCGCCAGACCAGCCTCCGTCAAGAACATGGCTGAACCCGAAGAAGCGATTCTTGGGGGTGGCCGACTCCAAGCCTTGCCACGTTTCGTATTGATCGCGCGGACCACAGAACATCACGACGCGATCGACTTGCTGATGCTTGGCGAACCGCGCGGCAGTCGTCGAACCGTGCGAACTTCCCGCCATGATGACTTTGTCCCAACGCAGCCCTTTTTTGTCGGCGGTGAGGAATTGCTGCCACTGCCCTTTCGGGTTCTCTTTCGCGAGCCACTTCACGAATTGAAACGCCCGCTCGGACATGCCGTCCGGTTTGGGGATGCTCACCGCGTCGCTGAAGTCTTCACCGGTCGCCGCTTCGAGCCGAATCTTGCCGAGGAACTTGTCATCGGCTGGCGGCGGCTCCTTCCCAAACTTGCCGAACCAACCGTTGGCGTAGTGGACACGAATCACGTGCAGCCCGTAACCCGTCGTCCGTTCAAACAATTGCGGGCTGTTTCCCATCAGCCAGATGACTAGTTTCCCTTGTGGCTCGACCCGCGTATCGACCGAGGCGTGTTGCACGTCCTGTGGCTTGCCATCCTTCTCGAAGACGAAGTCAATTTCGGGATGCGGCTTCGTTCGTTTGTCGATCTGACTGGCCCGCGCGGTCAGCTCATACCGTTGCGGCTTTGGATCGTTGAACTTGGGTGGAGCATCAGCGGCAGACAACCTGCCGAGCGAGCGAGACAACATCACGATGACAACAACGGCAATCGCCTTCATAACTAACACGCTCCATTAGCGGCGGGGGTGAATGTGGACGTTTCCGACAAAAGTCTGGTGCACCCGGCTCGCCTCGTTTCGACTTTTGTCGGAAGCGTCCACGTGGATTCAATGGTTGGCTTCGACCTGTCCGGCTGGGCGACGATGTTCTTTGATCTCGGCTTCGCGTGTGGAAGCTTCGGCGAGCAGTCTGGCGACGATTTCGGGGTGTTCGTCGGCGAGGTTCTTGGACTCGATCGGATCGTTGGCCAAGTTGTAGAGGATGGGGCCGGTCGCTTCGGTGTTGGCCTGCTTGGCATTCTTCTTTTTCGCGTTCGCGTTATTCCCCTGTTGAGGAAGGAACAGTTTCCAGTCTCCCTGTCGAATCGCGGCCAGTGTGCTGTTTGCAGTGAAGTAGAGATGCGTGTCTCGCACGGGACCGGCTTGCGGATTGAACAACAATGCGGTGATGTCGCGTCCGTCGAGTACCCGGTCTTGTGGCGGTTCGGTCCCGATCAATTTGGCGAAGGTGGGGAGCAGGTCGATGTTGCCTGCGATCTGGTGGCATGTCGTCCCCGCTGCGATCCGACCGGTCCAACGCATGATGCACGGTTCGCGCACGCCCCCTTCAAAATTGGTCGCTTTCTTTCCTCGCCAAGGAGCCGAGGAACCGGAGGCGGCTCCGTTGTCGGACGTGAAGATCACCAACGTCCGTTCGTCGAGTTGCAGTTCTTTGAGAGTCTGCATGATCTGACCGACCGACCAGTCGATCTCTTCGACCGCGTCACCGAACAACCCGTGGCCACTCTTCCCTCGAAAGGTGTCCGACGCGGCGAGCGGCACATGCACCATCGCGTGCGGAAGGTAGAGAAAGAACGGAACGGACTTGTGGTCACGCATGAACTGCACCGCTTCAGTGGTGTAGCGTTGGGTCAGTGTGGACTGATCGGCCGGGTACTCGACGATCTCGTTCCCGCGCATGAGTGGCACGGTGTGACGAATCGCTTCGGCGCGAGCCTTCTCTTCGGTCATGTCGTCGCGAAACAAGCAGCCCTTCGCGAACCGCGCGTGCTGCGTGTCGATGGTCATGTCGTTGCTGTAGGGGATGCCAAAGTACGAATCGAAACCTTGCTTCGTCGGCAGGAATGGCTCGCGATGACCGAGATGCCATTTGCCAATGCACGTCGTGGCATAGCCCCGCTGCTTGGCGATCTCGGCCAGAGTCACCTCGTTCGGATGCAGACCGATCTGACTACCTGGAAACAGCACACCGGGGATCGACACCCGCGCGTTGTAGCACCCGGTCATCAAGCAGGCTCGCGACATCGAGCAGACCGGCGTCGCGTAGAAGCTGGTGAACTTCATTCCCTCACTCGCCAATTGATCGAGGTGCGGAGTCTTCACCGTGGTATTGCCAAACGGCCCGATGTCTCCGTAGCCGAGATCATCAATGAAGATCAGCACGATGTTCGGTGTGCGAACCGCATCAGCACTGAAACAGGATCCCGAGACCAACAACAAACACGCGACCCGAACACCGAGAAATCGCATGGGGATTACTCCTGACGAAGGACAGCCCGAACGTAGACGAGACAAGGAAAGAACAGTCGGTCCCGGCAGTTCTTCGTTCCCAAGCCTCAGCTTGTCAACGGACTCCACCCGGTCGCCGAATTTGCAATCCCTGAACCCTCCCGCGCTCGCGCTGCGGGTTACTTCAAATCCCTGCTTCAACGGGGTGACAACAACCTGGCATTCCGTGACAGATCGAACACTACGGTGCTAGTTCTTCGACCACCATGTCGCCGAACCAAGCGGGGCCACCTTCGGTCAAGAGACGGAACTCAGGTCGCCTCGACTCCCTCGCGACGGGGACCGTGCCGATCAGAACGTCATCAATGTAAACGCGCCAGTCATTGATCTGTCGTTCCAGTTTCAGCTCGTGCAGCCGATCGGCTCCGATCTCGAACGGCTTGGCGGCGGCAAGTGGTTTGAACGGGAGGTTTCCTTCTTGCCGAGACCCCACGGCGGCGCGATCCAATGTCAGGCGGAGGGCATGACGACTCCCGAGGTTGTTCAAGTTGAACTGGATCTCGACGGCCGAAGCGGCATGGAGTTGGACGGTGACGAGTACGCGGTAGTTCTCAATTGGAACCGCTTTACCTGCGGTGTCCTTCTTCAACAGGGGCCGCAAGATTTCGCCGTCAGTCCCCGCGACGACGGGACTCCCTTCGTCATCCTTCACCACGATCCACTGCCCGTGCTGAGTCGTCCAGCCGCGCAAGGACTGGCCATCAAACAGTTGCCCCGACCAACCCGTCGGGGCGAGCGACAGTTGGGGAGCAACGTCCGTATTTGAAAAGCCACCGGGAATCAGCCCCAGTGAGCTGACGACCGCAGCCACGATCATCATCGCAACCACGCCCAGTCCGGCCTTCATCCAGCGGTGGAATGGTTGAGTTTGCGCGTCATTGCGAACGTCCGTCACCGTGGAGATGGAGGAAATTGAGTTCGCGGTTGCCGCGCGCCACGCCAGTGTGGCCGAGTCCGCGGCGATCATGACCGGCAGCGCGTCGATGCGGTTCAGCAACTCACCGTAGTTGCCGATGCGCTGATCGAGGTCTCGCGCGAGGAGCGCGTTCATCAGCGCGAGTCCCTCGGCCGAAACGTCGCTGCGCAACGCGGGTAGCAGCGGACGCTCGTCAGTCAACTTCTTGGCGATGATCTGTGGCAGCGTTTGTTTGTCGTAAGGAGGATACCCCGCGAGCAGGTGGTAGGCCGTCGCTCCCAACGCGTACAAGTCGGCTCGCTGATCGACCGGTTTGCTCGCGTCGAGTTGTTCGGGAGCCATGTAGTGCGGGCTACCGAGCGTCGTCTGTTCGGCGGTCAACTTCGTCCGTTCGTCGGCTTCCGTGGCGAGAAATGCCAACCCAAAGTCA
>JAYTXB010000251.1:0-1283 GCA_043743205.1 Schlesneria sp. | reverse complement strand
CCGCCGCTCATCTTGCCGCGCACGTTGGAGATGAACGCGACTTCAACCGGTCCCGCATCCGAGATCGACTCGCGAATCGCGGACTTCACCGCTTCGGTGATTCGCTCGCGACGCGGATAGGCTGGCGTCGGTAGGTCGATGGTCACGGTAATCGAATTGCCCGCGTCGATGGTCGCGCTGTTGAGCATTCCCATCTCACCGAATGATCGGCCGATCTCGGGGTCACGCAGGTTGCGAAGTCGTTCTAACACTTGCATCTCAGTCGGCATGTCGTCGTCCAGTTTGTAGCAGGGCCAGAAGTTCTAATTGAGGTTGGAAGTCGCTAGCAGCCTGTTGAAACAGGGAGGGCGAGGCTCCCGATCAGCCTTTTTCAACGGGCTGCTAGGCATGGTGAGTCAGACCACGTCGCCTGATCGAAGGTACTGCTCACAAAGCAGAGGGGTGAAGGCCGCAGAGTTGTAGCAGTGGTCTCTGTGACCGGCAACGACCCGAGTTATGTCAGACGGAGTTGGCGCAGGCAGAGTCGAGCCAAGTCTGCTCCAGTGACTTCATCGCTGACGAACCCGATCGTTCCCGCTTCGCGCACGGTCCACTCAAGGTCCGCAAAGTCGGCTGAGGCACAGACGATGACCGGCCTCGCAGGGTGAATACGTAGTCGGCGGCTGAGCCACGACAGGCAGTCGGCGGGGGCGGAGTCCAAGTCCAACACGATGAGTGCTTGAGTGAAGTCGTTTGTCGCAGCGGCGAGGTCTTGCACGCTGCGGCACTCTTGTACGAGAACCTGCCGTGAGACCAGTTGCCGCTGAAGCTCTGGCCCCCAGAACGGTCGCTTCTCGAACACCGCCACGCAACTGACGGGGCGAGTCATGACTCCAGACATTTGCACACTCCCTTCCCGAAAACTCGTTCGACAGCAGCTTTGTAGGATGGGCACTCTTGCCCGTCCGGGTTTCATGGGACTGCGTGTTGTGCCAGAAACCAGACGGGCAAGAGTGCCCATCCTACGGTTCGCGATGTGATTCTGGGGCGAGTTCTAAGCGGTTCGACGGTGAGCGACAAGCAGTCCTCTGACCTCTCTTGTCGGTCTTCTGCGCGAGACCTAGAATGCCGCCCGGCATGAGGGAGCGTGCTGACTCACCGGCCGTGATCGGTTGCGGCGACTTCTCCCAACGCTGCAAATCACACGAGCTTTTCACCACGAGCATTTCTCTTGGCCTCTGCCGAACACCAGCCACGGATGCGAATCGCCGTTCTCGGGTCCACCGGTTCGATCGGCACGAGTT
>JAYTXB010000250.1:0-1505 GCA_043743205.1 Schlesneria sp. | reverse complement strand
ACGTAGGATGGGCATCTTGCCCGTCCGATTTCCCGCAGAAAAACGACGGCCTAGAAGGCCATCCTACAGTTTTTCAACGGGCTGCTAGCCCTCTCCCCCGAAGACGGGGGCGAGGGGACCGGAAATGGCCACCAACTGGCGAATGATTCCAACTTGGACTCTTGCCACAGGAGTTCGCGACGAACAATGACGACTCGTTCAGCGTTGCTCAATCGCGCCGGTCCTTCATCTCTCACGACGAGATGGCTACCTTGTTCGCGGTGGAACGGAACTGGCCTGCTTGAGAGTGAATGGCAAGTCGGCGGCGTCTGGTTTTATGGGGGCATCATCATGTTCAAGTTACTGGGGTCGGCGTTGGTGTTCGGCTTGATCGCGGGGATGAGTCACGAGGCGACCGCCGGCTCTCCCTCGCTCCAACTCGCGCGAGTCCTCTGCGCGCAGGACGCGCCGACCGAGAAAAAGCCCGTCGGTGACAACCAGCCGACCACCGATCCTCAGGCGTTTCAAAAGTTGCTCGAACGGATTGGCAAGTTGGAGGCGGAAGTCGAGCGATTGAAGAACGCCCCGCCCGTACAGGCCGGTGGGACGAAGGGTGGCCCCGTGTTGACGCTGATTGATGTCGCGCACGTTGGCATGGCTTATGGCCCGACTGGCCAATCGAGGTATGTGGCCCTGCGGATTACGCTCGCCAACACCGGCGATCAAACCATCACGCTGACGCGCGAGCAAGTCGCCGCCGAGATCGACGGTGAGCCGCGCAAGTTAGAGCCGCTTCCGGTCGGAGTGACCGGCTACTCGTTTCAGCACGGCAAACAGAACTATTCACTGAACACAATGCAGCCGAAGAAGAGTTGGAAGGTTCCGGCCGGCGGACAGAATTCGATCTGGTTTGTTTACCCTGGCCTGCCCGTGTCGGCGACTGTCCCCCGTTGCAAACTCAAGCTGACGTTGGGCGAGGCCACGAAAGAGATCGACATCAACGAAGTGCAACGTGCCGTCCTCGGTCTCGAATCGGAGCGGATCGGACCACGCGGGAGCCTCGCGTTGTTGACCATCACCGGCACGCTGAACGCTTTCAACATTCAGTCGGTCATCGACGAGATGGAGCGGTTGGTGACGCTGAAGGTCGTACGCGTCGTCCTGCGTTGGAGTGCCGATGCCCCGCAACCTGACGGTGTCGTCTTGAACGGACTGAATCAAGCGACCGCCGCACTCGGTCAACCGCGCAATGGTGGCGAGCAGTTCCCCGCGATCCCCGCTTCACTGCGCGAGTTCCATCTGGTGAAGTTCTCGGACAACGATGGCTCGGCCGACTACAACGGCTACCGTGGCGGCAACTTCTCGAACCGCGTTCACAAGTCGGCGACCGATGCCATTGGAGTCGCCCTGCGTTCGGCATACCTCGCTCTGCCGCGTGATGAACTGCTGCAAGAGATTCGCGAAGGTCACGCGCTGACACGTGCGGCCGCACTCGCTTACGGCGGCGGGCGACTCGACGCCGAACA
>JAYTXB010000249.1:0-1277 GCA_043743205.1 Schlesneria sp. | reverse complement strand
GGGGCCTCGGAGACCAGCCCAGGGCCAGCGAACACCGTGAGCGCCGCCCTGAGAAACCGAACACCAGAACGTTGTGCCCTGAAAGGGCACGGGAAATATTGGTCGAGACCACACGGGCTAATGAGCCGATCTGTCAAACCTCCTGTGCCCCGACAGGGCACGATCATCACACCCCAAGAAACCCAGGGCGGCGCTCGCTTGGGCTTCGCTGGCCCTGGGCTGGTCTCCGAGGCCCCCTTGGGGCGAAAACAAAAATAGCGCAACTTCTAAACTCACGCTGCGGGTTACTTTTTCAGCGGGCTGACTAACCTCGAAACGCTTCATCCGGGATGCCCGCCGTCGTGCAGTGTTTGGCGGCGAGAGTTCCGCGGGCCCACAAGGTTCGCTCGACGAGTACGCGCAAGAGCGTCTCTAATCTAGCTTGAGCCGTGCGGCACTCCAGTAGACCGATGGCTCGCGCGATCGCTTCCAGCGTACACAGGTTTCGAGTGTCACGCTGAGTTCTCAAGAGGTACTCGGACGGTGGCCCGGCAGGCAGCCTAACGTGCGGGATGCCAATCAGGCCTGGCTCGCGCCGCACGAATTTGGTCGTCTGTCGCCAGTTCGCATCCGGCACGATTAGGTTTACCGGCCCCGCCAATCGCGACACGTAGTCGGCGGTCAGTTCCATCGAGTGCGGACTGGGATAAAGCAGCAGCGAGTCTCTCCCCTGCTGGACCAACCCGGCGACTGACATCCGTTCGTCACGTCGGCCATGAATGCGTAGCTCACTGTTCGTGAGCGCCTTCACCGTCAATCGCGCGGTGTTGGTCGTCAGAACTTCCTCGCAGGTATGCATCAGCACGATCACTCGCGTTTGAAGTGTGATCTGCGGGATCAGCGAGCAGAAGCACAGCACTCGCCGAATCTCACAACCAGGACAACGATGTTCGGACAACGAAACACGCAACGGCAGACCTTGAATTAGAGGGAACAGAGTCTCAAACAGCCCGGCTGATATCGCTCGGAAAGGTGTCGCCACACACCACACGAGTCGCCACAGCGTTGAGGAACTGTGATTCATGCTCGATCGCGTTGCAACGCTAGGTTCTTAGGAACAGGGCCGGAATAAATTCCCGAACTCAAGTGGCTCGTTTTATCGCATGGGCAACAGCCCGTTGAAAAACGTAGGATCGCCTCCTAGCAGCCTGTTGAAAAACGCTTCCCTTTGGCGGGCGAGTCACTAATCTACGCCGCGTTGGTTTTGGGGGCGAGCCGGGAGGGATGCCGATGTCGAT
>JAYTXB010000248.1:0-4013 GCA_043743205.1 Schlesneria sp. | reverse complement strand
GCCGTGCCCGTGTCGGAGAAGCGGCTCGACCAGCAGTGGGCACGCGTCGCGGAGTGAGGAACGATGCCGCAATTACTGTCAGACTTTAGGCGAGTCGGTTTCAAGCCGAGTTGCGTCGCACTCGCCGACTACTTGCTCGCCAGTTCCTGCAAGCGGGCGGCGATCATCATCTGGAAGACGAAGCAGACGAGGCCCATCAGAATCCAAATGGTGGCGGTCGCGGCGAGTAGACCGAAGTTCTCACGCATCCCCTGCGGCCCGGCGACGAAGAAGAGCAACTGGCCGACGGGGCAGCACGACGAGATCGGTCCCATCAGCATGATCGACAACGGCAACGCGCCCCATTTCACAAACAGGCTGAGCAGGGCGATCAGGTGCAGGAAGATCACCGCCGTCAGCACGATGCCCCACACGAACGGCTCGATCACGAACTTCGACGCTTCTTCCCAAGATGCCTCGGGAAGCAGCAGGCTACCGAGCGCCAAACACAGCAGGGCGGGCAGCAATCCCAGCAAGCAGCCGATCGCTTTTGAGTACCCGAGATAAGCGATCGTGCGTGGCAGCATCAACAGGGATGACAGAGTTTGCAGCCGTACTTCGTCGTGAAAGATGCGCGAGGCCGAGATGCAGGCTTCGATGCCGACCGCGCACACCATGCAGCTACAGTAAAGTTGACCGATCGCCGTCCATTGAATGCTCTGCCCCACGAAGCCGTTCCAAGTGTACATGTAGACGATCAGTCCGTGCAGCGCCACGTAGCCAATCAGTTTCACCACGCCCAGCGAATAGCCACCTCCCAAAAACTGAAAGTCCTTCCAGACGAGCGGCAGCGACCAGCAACGACCAGGGCTGAGGAACGCGACGCGGCTCGTTGATTTCAAGACCACGCCGCGCGTCACGCCCTGCGAGGTCTCGCTCTGCGTGAACGAGTTGAACAGCAGCCACGACAGCAGGAAGCACAACGCTCCGCCGATGGAGTTCGTGAGAACCTGGTAGCTGATGATCGCATCCTTGAATCCCGTCTGAGTTGTCGCGGATAAGCGATCAAGGATGGACGATTGAGCCAGCCAATTCAGCAGCTCCAAGGCCGTTCCCGGAAGCCCGTATGACTTGCTCCAACCCTTGTCGATGAGATCGTCGCTCAGTCCGTGGGCGAACCAAGGCATGATGAAATAGATCACGAACACGAGCGTGGTCATCCCCGCTGCTGCTCCCCCGCGCTGGCACAGTGTGGACCACAGCAGAGCCACATTGGCGAGCAGGATCATGTACGCGAGCAACGCCACGTAAGCCGCCACGATTTGATACGGCGTCACACCACCGAGCGTCACCGCCAACAGTGAGAACGGGAACTGTACGACCAACAACATCGTGGCTTGAATCAGCCGACTCGTCGATTTGCCGAGCAGGATGCCGAGCGGGTTCAGTCCCGCCATTTGCAGCAGTCCGATCGTTTCCTCTTCCTTTTCTTCGGTGATCGCCGATGAGAAGTACCCGACTCCCGCACACGAAATGAAGAACATGTTCAGCCAGGCAATGGTCTGAAAGAATCTCAGCCCCGGCGCACCGAACAGGCCGCTCGTCACGGTCGCGGCCAGCAACGCCAGATAGATGAATGCCACGAACGCCAGTCGAAAGACGTGGTTCCGTGTCTGGCGAGCATCCTGCCGCAGCGAGCGAGTGAGCAGAGCGAGGAGACCGTAGTACATGAGGCGTTGAGGGTCTAAGGATGAGGGTTGAGGGTGAAGACAGGGGATGCTTGGTTGTGATGTTCGAGCGACCATTTCGTCGATGAGAGCATTGCCAATGAATTGCAGGGCAAGATCGAACGCAACTCTGTCCTGCTTGCCCCTCAACACTAGGCAGTCAACCCTCACTTCACTCCGCGCTCCGTCAGGTCCATGAAGGCGTCGTTCAAATGGCGGCGGTCTTCGGCAAAGGCGGCGATCGGGATGTTGAGGCCGATGATGGCTTGCAGCAGCCGGTTGGTGTCGAGTTGCGTTTCGTCGAACTCGACCCGGTACTCGGGGCGGCCTTCAAAGGGATCGACTTTGAGGACTCCCGTTAGCCCGCGCAGTGGTTCGCTCCAGTCGGTGTTGGCCGCTTCTTCGCCCGCCACGGTGAGCCGGAAGGCGGGGTGCTCTTCGCTGGTCAGGAGCAGCCCCGACATCGTGCCGGTGTACTTGACCTTGCCACGGTCGATGATGGTCACCGCATCGCACAACTCGGCTAACTCGCTGAGAATGTGTGAGCTGATGAAGATCGTCTTGCCCATGCTGCGGAGAGCCTTCAGGATTTCCATCAACTCGATGCGAGCCCGAGGGTCGAGGCCCGAAGCGGGTTCGTCCAACAGCAGGAGATCGGGGTCGTTGACGAGGACGCGAGCGAGACTCGTACGCTGCTGCATCCCGCGCGAGAGGCCGCTGATGAGATCGTTCTTACGGCCGTCCATGTCGGTCAGCGCGAGGACTTCATCAATGACGCGGGTCCGCTGGGCGAACGACAATCCGTACGCGGCGGCGAAGAAATCGAGGTACTCGTAGACGGTCATCTGCCGGTAGGTGCTGAAGTGATCGGGCATGAAGCCGATCTTGCGGCGGACGAGCTTTTGCTCATCGACCACATCGTGACCGAAGACTTTGACGACTCCGAACTGCGGGCGGAGCAGCGTGCAGATGACCTTGAGCGAGGTCGTCTTCCCCGCGCCGTTCGGCCCGACGAAGCCGTGCAGCGTCTGCGGCATCACTTGAAAGCTGACGTGGTCGAGTGCTCGCCGTCCCTTGAACGAGTGGACGACATCATCCACGGAAATCACCGGTTGAGCCGAGCCGTTCGGTTTGGAGAATGGGGTCATGATGGTCCGTGATGAAGTGAGAGAACGGTGAGAGGGAGATCGGAATTGGGTCGTCGGAGGAGTAGTCGTAGTCGTAGGGTGAGTCGAGTCTTCGAGGCCCACCATGAATCGTCGATCATCAAGGTGGGCCTCGAAGACTCGACCCACCCTACGAGATTGAATTGCGATCCCATTAGATCACGGAGATGGCGATTCACGCAGCGGCACGTCGATGCAGTACAGCACCTCCCCCTCTTGCTTGCCGAGCTTGGCATTTTGAACGGCGAACTCGGGCGGCATCTTGGCGTAGAGGTAGACACGCACGATGTCGGGGGGCAACTGGACTTGCTGCGCTTCACGCTCGCGACCGACGTTCAGACTTCGTGACAGCAGCGGGCGGAACATCAGCGTGAATCGATCTTTGGGAGTCTGCACACTCTTTTGGTTGTACGGGTCGTAGCCATAGGAATAGTTGTTGTTGGACCACTGCTGAGACTGTTGCAGTTGCAGCAACGCCGTCGCGTCGCCCGCGTCGCTCGCCAAATGGAGGAGACCTTCGCGCCAAGTCAGGGAGTAAAAGCGATTCCCGAGCAACAGGAACTGCGTCGGTTCCACGACTTCCGGCTTGATCCCCTCCACCGACAGCGACAACTGCGTCAGTCGGCCCTCTTCCATTTTGATCGACTCGACCTTCAGCTTCGGTCCCGGCCCTGGCAGCTTGATGCGATGCGCGAACTCACGATTGGAAAACGGCGGAATGTCCACGTTGAAGAGGGCTTCGGCTCCGTTGGTGATCGTCCCGTTGACCGACTCCGCCTGATTGCAGGTCGAGTAGAGCGTCCCCAGTCCGTTGTGACGCACGTCGTAGCGGGCACCGCCGGTGACGAAGACGTTCGACCAAGCCGACACGTCCATGCTGCCATTCGGAAGTGGCCGAGCGATCGCCACGGAATGGACGGCGGTCGATTCGCCGTACCCGCGTTGCCCTACCACAGAGAATAGAATACTGAAGAGCAGCACGGTCCCGAGCAGACCCGCGTAGACGACACGAAAGTCCGAGTACTTCTTCCCGAGGATGTAACAGCCCGGAAAGATCATCGCGATGTAGACCCAGAACATGAAATGGAGCAGCAACCAGTTGTGGTCGGGCTTCGTCATCTGCTTGAGCTGCCCGAGAAAC
>JAYTXB010000247.1:0-2623 GCA_043743205.1 Schlesneria sp. | reverse complement strand
ATCGTCACGTCTAAGCCTTCTTCTGCGAAGTAACCGTGAACGAGCGCCGCATAGAACCCGCCATGCTCCGCCTCTGGAAACCAGTTCAACGCGAGCGTGACATCTTCGATTCGAGTCTCAACGACCACGTCTCGATTCGTTGCGGACACCATCGGCGCAGTGGTCTCCGACTTGGGGCGGCATCCGACAGTCAGCACAAGGAGCAGCGCGGAGACCACTCGCGCGACGGTGCGAAGTGACCGGTGAAATGTGGGCGGTGCCGACGGAAAATACGTTACGCTCGTTGGTCGATCACAGTTCAATTGAAACAGTTCGCTGGTCACGTCGCACTCCTCGTCTCGACTTCCGATCACGCTCTGTGTTCCACCGGTCCATCGTACCAGCGGCGCAGGATCGTCGCACTCGCCAGATTGACGAGGGAGAAGATCGCGATACCGAAGAGTGTAGACGTGAGCACGGCGGCGAACAGGCGGTCGATCTGAAGCTGGTCGTTGGTCGAGTTGATGAGGTACCCGAGGCCGAAGCGTTTCGAGCCATAGCCAACGAAGAACTCACCCACGATGGCACCGACGACGGCGAGTCCGCTCGCCGTCCGAGCGCCCGCGCAGATCGCCGGGACCGCACTGGGGAATCGCAGCTTGGTCAGCATCTGCCAGCGCGAAGCGTTGTTCAGTCGGAATAGGTCGAGCAGGTTCGAGTCGATCTGAAGCAGACCTTGCGTCGCGTTCGAGAGGATCGGAAACAAGCTGAGGATCGTGGCGACGAGGACTACGCTGTGAAAGCCGTTGCCACACCAACGGACGATCAGCGGCGCGATGGCGACGATGGGGACCGTCTGCAAAAAGATGAAGTACGGGTAACCGCTGCTTCTCAGAATGCGCGACTGCGAAAACGCGAAGGCGATCAGTGTGCCCATGATGAGGCTCGCACCAAACCCTAACAGTGCGGCAGTGCCGGTGTAGAGGACCGCGCTCCCGAGTAGCGGGGCATCGCGAATCAAGGCTGCTCCCACGGCGAGCGGAGATGGCAGCAGATACGGCTTCACGTGGTAGGCGACGACGAACCACTGCCACATTGCGGCCACAATCGCGAACAACGCCAGCGGCGGTAGCACAGTGGAGATCAGTCCGGAACACAGTCGCTTCATCGCGCGGCCTCCCGCAGTGTCGCCGATAACTCGCCGCACAGTTTTGCGAACTCGGGCGCGGCGCGCAGTGCCGGTTCGCGCGGGTACTCGAACGGCACGCGCACGTCGGCGAGGATCGTTCCCGGTCGTCGGCTCATCACCAGGACTCGCTGCGCGAGAAAGACTGCTTCAGCGACGTTGTGTGTGACGAACAGACCGGTCCAGTGGCGAGCCATCCAGATGCGAACGAGTTCTTCATTGAGCTGTTGCCGCAGCACGTCATCGAGCGCCGCGAAGGGTTCGTCGAGCAGCAGCACGTCCGGTTGTGTTACCAACGCTCGGGCAAGCGACACGCGCATGCGCATTCCACCTGAGAGCGCACGCGGACGCTTGCACGCGTCCTCGGGTGTGAGTCCGATGAGGGACAGACTTCGTTCGACTTGCCGATCGCGTTCCTGCCGCGCGAGTCCGCGCAGTTCGAGTGGCAGGCCGATGTTTTCAGAGACTGTGCGCCACGGCAGCAGATTCGGTTCTTGAAAGACGAACGCCACGCTCTGGGATGATCGACGGGCTGTTGCGGGAGCCTGTCCGGCTACGGTGAGTCCCCCCGACGTGTTCGGCATCAGTCCTGCGATCAGTCGCAGCAACGTCGATTTGCCGCAGCCCGACGGGCCAAGAACTGCGATGAACTCCCCTGCGTGCATCTCGCACGAGACCTCGCTCAGCACGACTCGCTCCGCATCGAAGGTCATCGTCAGACCCTGCGCGACGATGAGCGGCAATGCCGTCTGGCTGAAGAGTGGCTCAACAGTTGTCAACGCGGGTTCCTCGATTGGCAAAGCGATCGACTACGACCGATGCCGCACTTCATCCGTCAGCCGGACGTTTGTTTTTGCGGTGAAAGTCGTTCACGATGTTTCGGCGAATGTGGACGCCGATCCAGCGGGCGTACCGTGCCATCCACGCAATCAACTTGCCGTGGAGCGGGAAGACGATGACTGCTTGATTACGTCGGACTCCGGCGAGCATTAGCTTGGCAGCGCGTTCGGGTGGGATGGCCAAACGCACGCCGGTCGCGGTTGTTTCTCGAAACGGGAGCTTGCCCAAGCCAACTCCATTGTCGAACAGGTGCGTCGCGATGAAGCCAGGGCACGCGACACTCAGCTTGACGCCGTACCACTCTGCCTCCGATCGCATCGTCAGACTCATCCCGACGACCGCGTGCTTGGTCATCGCGTAAGCGGCCGAGAGTGGCAGCGGTGCGAGACCCGCGATCGACGCCGTATTGACGATGTGACCGAATCGCTGCTTGGCCATGATGCGGTACGCGGCCATTGTCCCCCAGATGCAGCCTTCGACATTGACCGCCAAGATGCTGCGCCATTGGTCGGGCGTCATCTCGATGGTATCGCCCGCGATGGCGAACCCGGCGTTGTTGAACATGAAGTCGAGTCGTCCGTGTCGGGCGGCGATCTCTTCGACAACGCGGTCCACTTC
>JAYTXB010000246.1:0-2800 GCA_043743205.1 Schlesneria sp. | reverse complement strand
TCGATCCCGACCTCACCAAATTCATTCACGAGGATCGCCCAACGTTCGTCGGCCGGTCGCTGCGACAACAGGTCTAAGATGGTCGTGGTTTTGCCAACGCCCAAAAACCCGGTGATGAGGTTGGTCGCGACGCGCGGACGGTCTGGAGTCATAAGGCATTCCGAGGAAAGAAGTAGATAGTGGGTCTGGTGTGTGAAGTCTTCGGAACAGAGCACGTTCGTGACGAGGTGATGCTGCGTTCCGAAGACTCCACGCAGCCTACGGTACTCGACACGCCCTGCATTGAAGTCGGACATCGGCGGGTGCTGTCGCTCAGGGGTGGTCGCCCCAGCCGCGTGACAACGGCGAAAGCCTGTTCGGCAAGGTAGCCCTGTCGCTCCGCGACAGGAAGCGCGTCGCGAAGTGAGTCTTCAATGACGAGTCGGGCTTGTCCGCGATTCAACGTGATCTCGGCGCTCCCGCTGCCTGTCGCGGAGCGACAGGGCTACCTTGCCGAGGGTGACTGAATCCAACAGAGACTGAAGCAACGCCTCACGGTTGACTCTCGGAGTGCTGCCAGTATCGTGTCGCCCTTTTCCGGGATTGGCCTCTGCGTAATCGAGGCGGTCTCAATAGGATTCAAAGAGGAGACAAGATGTCAGTCGGCAATCCGTGGGTGCGTGTGGGTAAGGTTCCGTTTGGTCGAGGCGTATTCGCAAAGCAGCTCATTCCTGCGGGGACCATGATTGGGGTCGTGACAGGCAAGGTCATCGACGATCCTGACTACGCGTCGTCGTACTGCATCGACTTGGGCGATCCGATGTCGCTCGAACCACATGCTCCGTTTCGCTACCTCAACCATTGCTGCGTCCCCAACAGTCACCTGCATACGGTTGAAGCGGAATACGAAGACGGCACGCCCGCGACGCCGGATGTTCACGTCGAAACATTGCTCGACATCCCCAAGGGAGCCGAGCTGACGATCGACTACCAATGGAGCGCCTACGGGGCGATCGAGTGCCTCTGCGGTAGTCCGGAATGTCGAGGCTGGGTGGTTGCGAAAGAGGAACTGGCCGACTTGCTCCAGTCGAAGGCGGTCAAGAAGGCTAAGCCCAAAAAAGCCAAATGAGGTAGCGCGACCGTCGTTCCGTGGTGAGTGAGCTGCGCGCCGTTACCGCGCGTCGCGGTCGACCGGTGCTACCAATCGCCGACGCTGCCGTCAGGATAGAAGACGCGTTGCAGCAATTCTTGCTCGAACGGATGCTCCTTCACAGCGGTTTCGTTGATCTCAATGCCGAGTCCCGGGCGCGTGTTGGGGCGGACGATGCGGCCCTTGGGTTCGACTGTGAAGCCTTCCGTCACGACCTCATTGCGCCACGGCACGTCGTTGTGGACGGTCTCGCAGATGAGATAGCCCGGCTGCGAGAACCCGAACTCCAGCGAGGCGGCGGTACTGACCGGTCCTTGCGGGTTGTGAGGTGCCAGTGCAATGCGATGCGCGTCGGCCAGGGCTGCGATCCGTCGCGCGGCGGTCAGTCCGCCGCAGTGCGTGATGTCGAGCTGGCAGACTTCGCACCCGCGTTTCTGGAAGAGGTCGCGGAATGTGGCAAGGTCCGTGATCCGTTCGCCGGTGGCGACCGGCGTTGTGATCGCTGCGTTGATCGCGGCCAGTCCGTCGATCGACTCGGGCCAGCACGGTTCCTCAAAAAAGTAGAGGCCGTAGGGATCGAGAGCCTTGCCAAACTTCAGCCCCATCGCCGGTGAAGGGCGAGCGTGGCAATCGACCATGATGTCGATGTCATCGCCCACGGCGTCGCGCATCGCCGCGACAGCCGCTTCGGCGAGTCGAATGGGACGCAGTCCTTCGAGCGGCATCGTCGGGGGGACGGCCATCGCCTTGAACGCGGTGAAACCGTCCTCGACCGCGCGGCGTGCCAAGTCACCGAACTGCTTCGCGTCATCGACTGAGGTCTCATAGAAGTCTTCCATCTTGCCGCCGCCGAGATGGCTGTAAGTTCGAATCCAGTCTCGCACACGACCGCCCCACAACTGCGAACACGGCATGTTGGCGACCTTGCCCGCGATGTCCCACAGCGCGAGGTCGATGCCGCTGATCGCCGTCGCACGCACGATGCCATTGCCATGCCAAAAGTGCTGACGAAACATCATCTGCCACAGGTGTTCCACACGACGGGGGTCTTCGCCAACAACCAATTCGGCGATGTCTTCGATCGCCCCCACCACGGCACGCGTGTGCCACTCCAACGTCGCCTCACCCCAGCCGTAAAGGCCCGGCTGATCGGTGACCACTTTGACGAAAATCCAATTGCGCATTCGCGCATGACAGACGAGCGTTTCGACGGCAACGATCTTCATGGTGGGTGTCACCTTGTTGTGGGAAGGGGATGAAAAGTGCTCCTGGCAGCCCGTTTAAAAACGGGGATTTATACCTCACGCGGCGGAAATTGAGGTGTCGAGAGATCAGCCGGAACGCGCTAGCGTCCGGTTCGGAATTCAATCGTCTCGCTGTCGAACCGGACGCTAGCGCGTTCCGGCTAATGGGGTGAGCCTCATTCTCCGCCGCGCGAGGTATCGTAACCCGCAGGGTGAACGAGGGACGTGCTTCTCGAAGGTTTCGCACCACCATCGTCCCTCGCTCAAGCTTTTAGAAGTTGTGCTGTTTTTTGTTTTCGCCCCAACGGGGCCTCGGAGACCAGCCCAGGGCCAGCGAAGCCCAAGCGAGCGCCGCCCTGGGTTTGTTGGCGTGTCTTGATCGTGCCCTGTAGGGGCACAGGAGGTTTGACGGATCGGTCTCGCACGC
>JAYTXB010000245.1:0-1335 GCA_043743205.1 Schlesneria sp. | reverse complement strand
CCGATTGACCGCCGCAGTAGCCCGACTCCACTGCCGCGACGCCGCGCAGTTGCTCGAACACCGCTTCGACACACCAGAAGCAACCTGCTCCCAACGTGGCCAACTCGCGAGTCGCCTCGACGGATGTGTGATTGATACTCATGATTTCGGTCTCTCATAAAGGACGGCTTGAGTTCCCCGAGGCGTCCGCCTCGAATGAACACCGTTCGATGCCGCAGTGACGGCGAGCAATACCGCACGTTCTTTTCACGTCGCCAGACCTCCGAAGTCTAGGAAGACTTCGGAGGTCTTTTCTTTTACACGGGGGGCTTTGATGCGGGGATGAGGTGTTCCCCTCAACGACCGGGCATTTCGGGCTTCTTGAAGACCGGAACCAATTCCATCGTGACGGCGGTTCCCAATGGCGGCATGTGTTCCGTAAATGCTTCAAACATCAGCGTGTCGTTGGTCGCGCTGCTTTCGATCGCGAGGTCCAACGTGGCGGTCGTGAAGTTGGCGACACAGATCAAATCGCCCGCCTCTGCCAGATAGAACTTCTCACCCGTGTTGGCATCCGTCGTGAAGCCGCTCCCTGCGAAGACCCACTTCGCATCAAGCGGTCGAATGAGAGTCTGAGCGTGAATCGACTTGATCGCCTTTTGGAAGTTCGCCTCGTTGTAAAGCTTCAGCAAGTCATCGCGTTGTGCGTCGCTCATCGGGCCAAACCATAGGAGTTCGTTTCGCTTCTCATCCCACTTCAAGTCGCCATCGAGTGACAATTTGAAGTCTTGCGGCACAGTGTCAAGCTTCTCAATGAAGTACCGCCGCGTGGCATGACGGACCCACGATTGAGCCGGATCGCGATGCAATTTGCCATCGGCGTCGGTCCACGTGAAGAAGATGTCGATCGTTTGCCCAGTCGCTGCCTTGTACTCGGGAACGAACGTCGCAGGCGCACCGACTTCGGCTCCGAGTGCGATCAGTCCCGCATGAATCACCTGCGCCTTGGCATCGACCGACAGCAGTGACTCGTGCTCCTTCGTCTGCTTGAGACAGACGAGCATCTCCAACAAACCTTCGCGCATCACAACCGTCGATTTCACCAGCAGCCGCTTCTCCTTGAGATCAATCTGCACAGTCCCAGACTTGTTCAACGGAGTCAGTTCGTCACCCTGATTCGCATCCGTCTTGGCAGAATCCTTTGTGGCGGAGACGGACTGAGTTGTCGGCCCCGCTTGCGCCACCGGTTTTTCCCCGCTTGCGACAGGCTCTTTCGCACAACTCAGTTGTGCTGACAATAAGACAACGAGCATTAACGACCGACACGAAGGCTTTCGCAGCATGATCTTGTCCTTC
>JAYTXB010000244.1:0-7563 GCA_043743205.1 Schlesneria sp. | reverse complement strand
CTGTGCCTGCTGAGCTATTTGCAGCCCTTGTCGAGCCGCGATCAGGCTACCTTCGGAAAAGTCGGTCGTTGCCAAGACGGTTTTCGGAGGTGGCGAATGGGACTCCTTCACAATCCACACGGGCGACGGGCAGTTGCGAACCAGAAGCCTCGCCGTACTTCCAACGAAAACCTGCGCCCAATTGGAGAGTCCGCGCGTTCCAGCCAGCACCAAGTCGTACCCTTCCTGCTGAACGGCATGTGTGATGGCAATATAGG
Organism: Schlesneria sp.; assembly: GCA_043743205.1. Classification (GTDB taxonomy): domain Bacteria; phylum Planctomycetota; class Planctomycetia; order Planctomycetales; family Planctomycetaceae; genus Schlesneria. Next base: position 7,306 of record JAYTXB010000244.1, on the reverse strand, counting down.
GCGTTCCTAATAAGGTCTCGAACGTGATGTCGAGGTCGGGAGCATTGAGACTGCTGATTGTCTGTTTCAGTTTGGCGTCTGATTCACGCCGGACCTCCTGATCAAACAGGTCGCCATCGCCATAGAAAAAGTCTCGACGCGCTTCCACGGGCAGAGTTGCGACCAACTGCCTCAGGTCGGGGAGTGTCTGCGCCAGAACCAGCTTCGCTCCAGCACGCCTCGCCAGCCAGACACCCTGTGCCAAGGCGGCTTCCGAGGCGCGGGAACAATCTGTCGCGACGAGTATCTTTTGATAACTCGCCGCTAACGACGATTTGCCGTTTTCGACCATGCTCATGATGCCTCTCGTTTCAATAGTCTCGGCGGATGCGAATCACATCAGGCAGACCGCCTGGATCGCGCAGCCTCCGACCAACTTCAAGAATTTCTGGAACGTGTCCGCCTCAATCCCGAAGCCAGACTGGGGCTGGCGAAGTGAAGGGCAATGTTAAACATCGCTGCCCAGTCATGGAGACGACTCAGCGATTGCAGACATGGCGATGTTCCAAGTCGCCCTCTGTTTCGTAGAAATGCGACCGTCGTCAATGACCTGCGGCGAGCCGCGTGCCGCGAACAAACTTATGGCACTCAAGGCACTTCAGCATGGTGTCGGTCCACTTCAAGGCGGCTCCGTCAAAGTTTTCCTTCTCGGCAGCTTCCAGCAAGCTCTTCGCGCTCCGTTGGAACTCACCGCTGAACTGGCGATACATGACGTTGTTCTGAACCTGCCATTTTTCGGCGGCACTCATTTCCACGAGTATCTTCGCCCCTCGGATGATGAGTTGAGAGTCTTCGGATGTCAGGCCCTCCAAAATCTGGCTCGACGCCTCCAGCTTCTTCCGCATGAACACGCTTTGATCGAGATCGCGTTTGGCGTCAGGGACTTTCTTCTGTACTCGATCTTTTATTGTGGCAGGCTTTTCTTGTGAGGTGGCAGGGCCAGCTCCCAACATCGTCCAAGCCATCACAACTCCGATTAACCCTAGACAAACAGATGCAGGCCAGTTCTTCGACATTCTTGAATCTCCTTTGAAGGTCCGTCGCCAATCAACACGGACTCCACCATTTGAATGGCACGTTACTTCTTGTTGGCCTCGGCTCGTTCACGGCGGACGTGTTGATGGCATTCAATGCAGTTTTTCATCGTGGCGAACCACTGCAAGGCAGCGTTATCGAAGTTGCCTTTCTCGGCCGCCTCAGCCAACTTCCTCGCGTTGATGCGGAAGTCGAGACTGTATTCGCGATATTCGGGGTCGCTGAAAATCTGCCATTTCTCCACCTTGCTCAGTTGCGTCAGAGCCTTCGCACCCTTTTGAATCAGCTCCGCGTCTTCCGTGGTGAGGCCCTCCAAAATCTGAGACGACGCATCGAGCTTCTTGCGCATGAAGGCACTCAGACTCAGATCGGGCTTCAAGTCATCGTCGGCTACGGCGGGCCAAACATTCCAGACCGCACTCGTGGCAGCAATCAACATCAAGCCGATGACAGCCCCCGCAGCAGCTCGCGCACGCGACACGTTCTGTTTACTCATGCTCGATTCCTTCGTGATGATGTGGGACGACCTCGCCGCGATTGCGACGGTCGTTGTCGAGGGGAAATCACAAGACAGGTCTCAGGCTTTCGGAGCCTCATCCATTCGGAACGGATGACCTTGTGGATGAACCGACAGCACCGGGCATGTCGCCAGACGAACCACTTTCTCGGCGACGCTACCGAGTAACAGGTGAGACAACCCGGTGTGGCCGTGCGTGCCGATGACGATCAAGTCAATCTCGAACTTTTTTGCGTAGTCGATGATGCTCTGAACGGGCGTCCCGACTTGAACGACCCGGGTGACCGCGAGGTCCTGAGTCAGAGCCGCTTCCATTCTGACGGACAGCTCCAACTCAGCGTCATGAATGAGCCTCGGCACGCTGTAATCCTGAAGAAACCAAGAACCTTCAGGCCCCGGTATCGGCATCAGATTGGCGACAACATGCAACGTGTGCAATTCGGCCGAGAACTTTTCGGCAAGTGCGCAGGCGTAATTCTGAGCCTGTTGCGATGCCGGACTCAAGTCCGTCGGAAACAAGATGCGGCGGATGTTCACGTTCACAATGAGACTCCTGACAGATAACTCGTGCATGCCGAATACGCCGACTCGAAAGCAACCTGACTCGTTGTTGACGATCAACGTCAAACGAATCGTCTTCGTGAAAGCAGGAATGGACCAATGCGAGGTCACACTCTTGTCCGCTCCTCGAATGACAAACCGATGGCAGTCACTTCAATGTCACTGCGATGAGTGGTTCGCGTTGAGCTTGTCACGACTGACGAAATGGGTTTGTTCGCACGGCCTGTGCCAAGTCCGGAATTATTTCTGAGTGGCACAATGGGCGATGGCGCGACAGCGTTGATCTTCGACTCGGCAAGCACTTGCTCCTGAGTGGCCAGCTTCCGTCTGAACAGAACACAAATCCCAACGAGAAACACGTCCCTCGCTTACGCTTCGGGTTGCCTCAAGTCTCCGTTTTCAACGGGCTGCCAGGCGAGCGGCAGGAGTTCACAGACCCATCGTAGACTGGACGCCTACGTCCGGTCGGCTCAAAAAGACCGGACGTAGGCGTCCGGTCTACGGTAAATCCTCACCTGCCGCTCGCCTTAGGCCGCGTCAAGCTTGTCTTCATCCGTGCCCCGGCCTTGCCATCCGTGCGATTCTCCCTCTACGGGTCTCTGCCGCTTCGACAGGCGGAGGGAGCCTCCGCAGCAATCGACTGGCAATGAACGGGTGGCGAAAATGTGCCAACTGGTCGTTGAACGATCAGTACACGGGTCCCTGTCAGCGACTGAACTGGTCGAAGTCAGACCGGTGTCGGTTGGAACTCTCGCTGTAAAGCCTGGGCAATTGTCTCCGGTTCGTGATGGAAGGGAGATCATCGCAGGCAAAGAACCGACACAGACGACTGACGCTCAAGACTCGCGGATACGCTGCCGTGAAGCTGATACTCGAAGAAGGTGCAGTTGTGAGCGGCGAGAACCATCAGCCCACAATCTTCTTCATCAGCCACGCGCGCGATCGTTTCGGCAATCTGTCCGACTTTGACCCGCAGCGAAGTCGCAACGCCACCGGCATGAACTCGCAGTCTCTCGAACCGAGACCAGAGGCTTTGATACAAGTCCGAGTCACGATCGAGTTCGTCTCCGTCGCCATTACCGTCGTCAACCATGTCGGGACGAACGACAGGCATACCTCGCACGGCCATGAGTGAGATGTTTTAGGCGAGCCGTGTGCCGTGAGGCCACGGGTTTCCTGCGGCGATCAAGAACCCGCAGCCTGACGGCATGCGGCTCGCTAGTGTCTCAGCTTTGGCCGCGTGAGGTATAGGACGATCACTTCCGCAGATTGATCGCGAGCGATGCCGCAAGCAATTTAAAATCCCTGCTCGGCGTCGATGGTGAAATCGGATGGTTGCAGAATTGGTTTCACGGTCACACCTATTTCATTAACGACCGGCGCATCAACAATTGGCAGCATTGGCTTTCATCAGTACTCCGGCCCTGCCATCCGTGCGATCACCTGACCCAAAGGCAATCAATAGCACGGAGGGCAGGGCCGGAGCACGGATGAAGAACAAGAGATGGCATCCGAATCACCTCGACCAGAAATGCGATCCCACCCGTGATTGGTGCGCCATTCCTCTCCCCCTTCGTGGTGCTTCACTCGTCTGCAGAGCATGTCGCGGGTGCAGTGGGAATGACTTCAATTTGAACTTCAAGTCGCCTCCCACCTGCGAGTCGTCGCGCGGCTTCCACGGCCTGTTGAGCGTAGAAGTAGCGCGAGACATAACCAGACAGCACGAGCGTCTGATCGTCACAACAGCAACGAACGTTCCGCAGTGGATAGCCGGATCGCGCCAGTGCAAGGTACACGAGATCGCTAACACAAGGCTCTCGGATGGGAGCGACTGGGACGCTGGCGGGGGGCGTCGGCCTGAGCCAACGACGGACGGGAGCGGCCTGAGAAACAGCCTCCCCATTCAACGGCGCGAACCGGCGATAGACCCAGCCGGGGACTTCGGCTTCGTCAATCCGAGCACTCGCCACTTCAGCAACGCCATCATCTGAATCATCCGTTCGTGTTGGCAAAAAAGTGAACGAGACATCTTCATTCGCGAACGAATCTGTGACCGGGTCGTGACTCAACTCGTCTATATGTCTTCGCGGGGCAATCATCGCTGGCATGAGAATTCCTTCCACAGTTGGCCGACCTGACCCACGTTCGTGAGGCGTATTTCGCGAGCGAGTGGCTTTGATTCGGAGCGGGCGTTGGGCAATCTCAACTCAAAGCTTCCACAAGCGCGGTCTGGGTGAACTCAATCCGCGTGAGAGGCTCATCAGTGTTCCCCTGCGTGGGAGTCTTCTCCCCGGCGACGTAGACTGGCACGAGCAGCCACATCACCTCGGCTTCAGTTCCACAACGAGCTAACTCACGTAGATCAATGATGTTTTCTGTGCGGAACACTTTGTGCGGAGGTGACAGCGGGATGTCGGATGGGAACATTCAGAGGCACTCCTGTACCAGAATCGAAAGAGAGAGCGAGTGGCAGCCACGATGACCGTTCGGTTGCACGATCTGTACCGCAATCGTCGAATTCAATCCGCTGATGGAAAAGACTGGAGATGGGGAATGACAGGGCCTGTGTTCGGTCTGAAACCTCAGTGGTGCTGGTGACTTTTTGTCCAAGTGGTCAACTTCAGGTGGTCAACCGATGTTCGATGTGACGAGTTTCTCCAGCGACGAATTTCTTGATGCTCAGGTCAGTTGTCGGCACCTGATCGACATCAGTCCCGATGCCGTGCTGATCCATCACCTAGACCGCATCGTGCTCGTCAATGACGAGTGCCTGCGTCTGTTCGGTGCGAACGAACGCGATCAATTGCTGGGAATGTCGCCACTCTCCCTGGTCTTGCCCGACGTGATCTCGCCTGAGCAAATCGCGCCCACAGAGAAGCGGCAGCAGCAGGTTCTCCACGCAGATCGAACTCTTCCCTTGGCCAAAGCCACCGTTCGCTGTTTAGACGGATCGCTGGTCCCCGTCGAGACTCTGTCCATTCCGGTACCCCGCGCCGATGGAAGCGCGGCGGTACTTGTGGTCTTGAGAGACATCTCGGAGCGAACACGTGCCGCCGAACGATTAGTCAGTTCCGAGAACCAGGTGCGGAACATTTTGGACACCGCCATGGACGGCATCATCTCGATGGATTCGCAGCAGAACATCGTGCTGTTCAATGCTGCGGCCGAGGCGATTTTTGGATGGAGCGCTGAGCAGGTACTAGGCCGACAGATCGACTGCCTCATTCCCGACCGCTTTCGTTCTCAGCATCGAGATCAAGTCGAGCAGTTCGGTCGCGGGGCGGTTCAAAACCGGCGCATGGGGACTCAACGCACCATCGCGGCACTGCGCGCGTCGGGGGAAGAGTTTCAAATCGAGGCCTCGATCTCCAAGACGAGCGCGGATGGTGGAACGCTCTTTACCGTCATCCTGCGTGACGTGACCGAGGCCGTGCTCTATCGGCGACAGATCGAGCAACAATCCCAAGTGCTCGATCAAGTTTCGGACGCGGTGAGCGTGCATGACCTTCAAGACCGGATCACGTATTGGAACGCAGCCGCTCAGTGCCTGTTTGGCTGGTCCGCTGAAGAGATTCTCGGGAAGAACGCCTTCGAAATTCTCTACCGTGGTGATCCCGAGATGCTTTCCGTGATACGTCGCGAAACGGCAGCCGGTCGTGGCTGGGCGGGTGAGTTGACCAAGGTCGTTCGCTCGGGAGAGACGATCATCGTGGAACATCGCCGCACGATCTTGCGCGACTCGAACGGCGTCATCACGGGTTATCTGTGCCTCGACATCGACATCACTGATCGCAAGAAACGCGAGCGAGTGGCTCATCGCAGCCAACGCCTAGAGAGCATCGGCACGCTGGCAGGAGGCATTGCCCACGATCTCAACAACGTGCTGACACCGTTGTTGATGGGAGCTAACTTGCTGGCGTCGGGACGTGTGTCCGCCAACCACCAGGGACTGCTGGAGACGATGGTGGCGAGTGCCCACCGAGGTGCCGACCTGGTCAAGCAATTGCTCTCCTTCGCGGGAGGCATTCAAGGCCAACGTAGTCCCGTGCGGATGGACAAGCTCATCGCCGAAGTGCATGGGCTGCTGGAGCACACCTTTCCCAAGTCGATTCAGATTCAGACCCGAGCGGAGGGCAGCAGCCCGCCTGTGGTCGGTGATGCCACCGAACTGACGCAGGTGTTGATGAACCTCTGCATCAATGCTCGTGATGCGATGCCGGATGGAGGGACGCTGGCCATCGAAGCCAGCTCGATTTTGCTCAATGGTGGCGCGAGTCAGATGCACCCCGATGCTCATGCCGGAGCGTACATTCTCGTGAAAGTGGCCGACACGGGCTGCGGAATGAGTCCCACCGTGCTGGATCGAATCTTCGATCCCTTTTTCACCACCAAGGAACTCGGCAAGGGCACGGGACTGGGACTCGCCACGACGCAGGGCATCGTCAAGAGCCACGGTGGCTTCATCATCGTCTACAGCGAACCGGGACGAGGCTCGACGTTTTCGATCTATCTGCCCGCCAGCTTGACCTCCACCACCACGGCCAGCGTGACGACCACACCCACCTCCGGATCGGGCCACGGACGCACGGTCTTGATCGTGGATGACGAGGCCTTCATTCTGAAGTTGGCCTCCATCACACTAACCTCCGCTGGCTATCGTGTCTTCACGGAGTCCGATGGCTCCGCCGCGATCACCTTGTTCGAGCAGCACCATCACGAAATCTCGGCCGTCTTGTTGGACCTCATGATGCCAGGGCTGGACGGTTTGCAGACGCTCGATGAACTGCGGAAGATTGATCCGCACGTCATCGTTATCGCCTGCAGCGGCCTGAGAACGGCACAGCGCGAAGCAGATGCTCTCGAACATGGCGCAAAGGCTTTTCTTCCCAAACCGTATTCGGACGATCACGTGTTACAGACCCTCGCCGTACTCTTGAAGCAAGCCACGAATTGAACCTCACGAGGATTGGCACCCCGTTGAAAAAGTCACCCGCAGCATGAGCGAGGGACCTGTCACGCGAGATTTCGCAACACCTTCATCCCTCGCTCACGCTTTTAGAAGTTGCGCTATTTGAGGATTGAAGTCGTCTTCGCCCCAACGGGGCCTCGGAGACCAGCCCAGGGCCAGCGAACACCGTGAGCGCCGCCCTGGGA
>JAYTXB010000243.1:0-7195 GCA_043743205.1 Schlesneria sp. | reverse complement strand
CTTGTCGTGATGGAGTTCTACGACGCAGACCAAACGCAACGAAATGCGTTTGCAGCCCAGTTCAGTGCGAGACGCTGGAAACACCACCCGGCACTCGCGAATGCTTACATCACCACGTTCAATGAAGGATACGAAGACGCAGTGATGGTCGCGGCGAGTGAGATCGACATGGATCATGCGACTCGAATCGCCGGAATCGAACAGTGGGACGCCACGTGCATTGTGGGTGACCCCGGCTGGCTCCCCGAGCTGGCGTGTTGTGCCTGAGAGTTCGATCTGAATCGAGTTCCCCGAGTTTTGAAATGGCGAGGGCCGGATGACCTGCGGGTCATCCGGCCCCTGTTTTTTGCTGGCGACCAATCTTGTTAGCAGCCCGTTGAAAAACTGTAGGATGGCCTTCTAGGCCGTCTTTTTTCTGCGGGAAATCGGACGGGCAAGATGCCCATCCTACGTTTTTCAACGGGCTGTTAGGACTGGCGCATCAACAACTGGCGGCATCAATCTAATGAACGAGGCGAGCCGGGTGCCGTGAGGCCCCGGGTTCTTCGCCGAAAAGTCCGGGGCCTCACGGCACCCGGCTCACCAAATCCGGACAGTCATTGATGCGATGGTCCTTGGCTCACCGAAAAGATGACGGGCAGGAGTGCCCATCCTACGAAGACCGAAGTTGAACGAACGCTCTCTCGAATGAAGGCAGTTTCACCATGACCGAATCCATAATCTCGACGCAGCGGGTGATGAAGCAGTTTGGCTCGAAGACCGTGCTTCAGGGGGTCGATTTGAATGTTCCGGCCGGTTCGGTCGTGGGGCTGATCGGGACGAACGGAGCGGGCAAATCGACGCTTATCAAATGCCTGCTTGGCCTGTTGCGACCAACGTCTGGAACGATCAGCCTCCTCGGGGAAAACCCTTGGAACCTGAGTGCGTCGGCGAAGAGTCGGCTCGGTTACGTGCCGCAGATCGTGAAGCTCTATCCGTGGATGAAGGTCAAGCACATCGTCGCCTACACGTCGGCGTTCTATGACACATGGGATTGCGAGTGGGCTGAGACGTTGCTCGACCGCTGGGACTTGCCGCGTGAACATCGCGTCGGGCCGCTCTCACCCGGCCAGTTGCAAAAGCTGGCGCTGGTCTTGGCCCTCGGCTATCGCCCCGAGTTGCTGATCCTCGATGAACCGGTCGCGAGCCTCGACCCGGTCGCTCGTCGCGAGTTCCTGCGGTCGCTGCTCGAAGTCTGTCAGGATGAGAAGCACACGGTGTTGTTCTCGACGCACATCACGTCGGACCTCGAACGAGTCGCGTCGCATCTGGCGATCCTCAAGGACGGTCGCATCGTGATGTTCGATGAACTCGATGCGGTGAAGGACCGAGTGAAACGACTCCGCATCACGGCGGCGAACGATCTGCCAAGTGACTTCTCCGTGCGCGGAGGCTTGCGCACGGAAGTCACCGGCAAGCAGGCTCTCACCGCCGTCACCGATCTCGATGAGAATCTGCTCGATGAAGTCCGAACCAAGTGGCAGGCTGAGGTCACAGTGGAAGACCTCAACCTGGAAGACATCTTTTTGGAACTGCATCACACGTAGGATGGCCACTCGTGGCCGTCGTCCCTTTCCAGTTTTGTCCGTGAGATCAAATGCCAAAGCCGGACGGGCAAGAGTGCCCATCCGACACTCGATAAAAAAGTGTGCGTCCTACCCCAGATGAGATCGTGTCGTTCGGCAACGGAAATTGTTTTCGCCCCGAAGGGGCCTCGGATAACAGCCCAGGGCCAGCGAGCATCAGCGAGCGCCGCCCTGGGATCGTCACGCGGAATCAATGTGCCCTGAAGGGGCACCGGAGGTTTCCAGTGCCCCTTCAGGGCACATCGTTCCATTGCTTGGTTTCCCAGGGCGGCGCTCACGTTGTTCGCTGGCCCTGGGCTGGTTTCCGAGGCCCCTTGGGGGCGAAATCAAGAAATGTGCGACATCTCAAACTACGGTCTGGGTGAATGCCTTGGAGTCTGTCATGACCAGCAAACCGATTCGCCGTTCCATGCGTCGTCCGAGCCGTCTGCGTGCCGTGTGGTTGTCGTATTGGACGCGCTGGCAACTTTGGTTGGTGATGGCGTTGTCAATGATTCCCTGCTCCATCATTGCGCCGAGCTTCTGGGTGGGAGATCCCAACTCGGTGAAGTCCGCCGAGCCGTATGCTCCGGCACCGGAGCCATCGGGAAGCGTCTTCCATCACGAGTACGACCAGCCGATCAACTGGTCTGAGTTGCGAAGCCTCACCGTCAGCCACGTGGCGAAGTGCGAAGAGCTTTGGATTCCCGGCAAGGCACCGAAGTTGGAGTCGCTGTCGGTGTTGAGTTCAGTCACCGATAAGCAGCTTGCCAAGCTGTGTGAACTGTACGACCTGAAGGCGTTCACGCTCTACAGCCCGGAGACACTCACAGCGGCGGGTTGGAAGCATCTGGCGGGCGAGCGGAGTCTGCACTACTTGCGACTTCACCAGTTGCAATCATTGCGCGATGAGCCAGCACTCGAATGGCCTCGCAATTTGCAGACGCTCATCTGCGATGAACCCCACGGCGTCTCGTTGCAGCGGTTGGAAGAGTGGCAGCAGTTGCCCTTGCTCACCACGCTCGGGACGCGGCTGATCCCGCGCGATGAGGATCGTCTTTCGGCGAAGGAGATCGACACGCTCAAACGATTCCCCAGCCTGCAACGACTGTACTTGGTGGAGATGGGAAAGCACGCTCCGAACTTCGTGGCCACTCAGCAGGCGGCACTCCCGTCGTTGCGAGTCCGCCCGGCTCACTACGATCCGGTGCGAGGCCGGCGAGCGGTCATCATTCTGATCGGCGGACTGCTCGTCCTCGTGATGCTCTCGATTCAGCTCTCGACTCAGTTCGTGACGACAGCCAGCGCGCTGACGCCACACTTCACGCGATCGCACGTTGGGCCGGTGGTCGCGGTGTTCGTCGCAATCATGAGTGCGTCGTTCTTCCTCAACGCGCAGGCGGGCTGTTCAGACTTTGTCGCGCTGACGCTCTGCGGGGCGTCGGCGTTCGTGCTGGGGGCAGGTGCGAAAGCGATGAATCGACTGAGCGGCGGTCGCATGCCGGGCTTCGGCAATTTCGGCGTGGCCCTGCCGAGCGTCGTGTTTCCCGTGATGGCCATCGCGTTTGGCTCGCAACTGTTCGGCGGTGAGTTCGATTGGTTCCTGTCGGGGCGTCTGCCGTGGCTGAGTGTGATCGTGTTGGTCGGTTCGGTGTGGGGAGCCTACGAGTTGATCGCGATGCAGACGGGGATGAAGCGACGGCTTGAAGAGTCTGGTCTGGCGAATGTCCCGATGGGCATGTTCGACACGGCGGGGTGGATGACGTGGAGCAATGACGTGGCAGCAACACGAGCTATCCAAGGGAAGTTACCGCCTCGTCCGCTTCGCCTGCTCGATGCACGATATGACCGCCTGTTGGAACAGATTCAACGCGGCGAACGTCCGTCGCCGCTGGCGATGTGGCAGCTCGGCGGGCAAACCATCTTCGACATGCTACGAATCATGACGATGATGTTGGTTGCGGCATTGATCTTCATCGGCATTCCCGTGGCATTGTTCGCACCGGACCTGTGGACGCGGTTTGCACCCGTGGTCGCCGCTCCCGCCGTGTTTCAGCTTCTCGGCGGCGGGTTGATCATGCCGTTGTCGTTCGCTTGGATTCGACGCCCGATGCAGGCAATGGAGTTGTTGCGGCCAGTGAGTCGCCGCGAGTGGATGACGACGTGGTTTCAAGGTGTCGCGTCGGAGATGGCTCCGACTCTGATCATCTTGATCGGATTGGGAGCGTTGATGTTGTGGGCAGGTTTGTTGCCGAACTGGTCGGTGGGACATGCGGCTCTGGCCACAGCCGTGATCATCGGGATGACCGGGTTCATCTTTGCGGCGGGGATGTTCGCCATCACGTTGCGAGCGCTGTGGCAAGTCGGCCTGCTGGCCATCGTCGGCTGGTTCCTCGTTGTGGCCGTCATTGTCTCGCCCATCGCGGTGCAACATTCCGGCTTCCAATGGGATTCGCCGACCTACGTCATCCCCGTACTCATTGCGCTGTATGGCGTGGCGTTCCTCACAGTGAGGCTCGCATGGTGGCGCTGGAAGAAGTGGGAAGTGGGTCTCGTGGCAGGATGAGCGGCGGCACGTGGCGGACGCGAAGCGGTTCCTTGGAGTGAGAGACCTTAGTGCCGCCTTCGCTCGCGGCGGAGCCACCTTCCTGCCTCGCATTGTTTGATAGATCGCGACAACCAGCCCCAGCCGAAAGCCAAGTCAAAGGTGGCTCCACCACGAATGAAGGGGGCACTGAAATCACTTTGGCCATTCCTTTGGACTGCGGGGATTCATCACCGCTTTCCTTTCTAAATATCAGACGGCATTTGTGAAGGCCCAAGGAATGGTCCGGCGCTTCACGAAATCACGACCACGAGAAAAGAAAGCGGTGATGAATCCCCGCAGTCCAAATGGGATGACAAAGTTCGACCTGAAGTGCCGCAGACCAAGGAGAAAGAGATCGTGAGACTCCAGACCATTCCTCGTCCCAGCCGCTTGCGTGCCGTGTGGTTGGCGTATTGGACACTGCTTCGCTGGTGGTCGTGGCCGCTGTGCGTGGGACTGTGCGTGCTGGGGATTTGGGGGGGGAGTGAAGTTTGGAAGCCGAAGACTCACAACCTGCCAACGCTCGGGCACAAGCAGATCACGGAGGTCGGAGCTGACGGTCAGGAAGTGGTTCGGTACGAATCGACCATCGAGAAAGAGACACCGACCGTCATCTTTTCCTCGGGTTTGCCTTCGACTCCCGCACCGACTCCAGCGGCGCATGTCCATCTGCGCGACGGCGGGATCGTGCAAGGGAAAGAACCAAAATGGGACAAGCTGCGATCACTGACGCTCGACAGAGGTTGGGCGAGTTGCCAGCCGCTGTGGACTCCCGGCGCGATGCCGTTGTTGGAGTCGCTCGTGGTGTGGGACCAAGTACAGGACCAGAGCATCGTCCAACTGTGTGAGCTGTACGACCTCAAAGCACTGACACTGGTCCATGCCGGTGAGCTAACTGCGACGGCGATGGAATGTCTCGCTCAGGAGCCTCGGTTGGAGTTTTTGAGTCTCGATGTCGATCCCACTTGGTTTCATAGCACGCTGGTGCCGGGAGAGTTGCCGGAGACGCTCAGGCAACGCGAACTGAAGTTGCTCCAATCGCTGCGCCACGCTCCGTTGCTCACATGGCCTGCGTCGCTCAAGACGCTGTACTACACCGACTTTCAAGGCGTGAATCCGGCGAGACTGAACGAATGGCAACGGCTGCCTGAGTTGCGATGCCTCGCGACGCAGTTGACTCCGGACGCGGAACACCGACTCTCCGAGGAAGCGATCACCTCGCTCAAACAGTTTCCAAAACTGAAACAGCTCTACCTGCGCGAGCCAGCTCAGAACGAGTCCGATCTGGCGATCATCCAACAACAGCGTCTGCCTCACCTCAACGTGCGACCGTGGAGTTACGATCCGACTCGCGGACGCCGTGCGGGCGTCCTGTTGGTGGGCGGTCTCATTGTGGCGATGGCGCTTCACATCCAGTTGTTCAAGCAGTTCGCCTCGGCATCGAACGGATTGAAACCGAGCTTCACGCTGCCTCACCTGATGTTCGCGGCAGGAGTGATCGCGGCGATGGCGATCACGTCGTGCCTCTTCTATTGGTCAGCCGATTGTTCGTGGCATGCGGCACTCGGAATGTGCGGGGCAGCGGTGCTGCTGCTGGCCGCAGACTTAAAGTTCTTCCGCTTGGTACTCGGCCGCTACAGCACAATGCTCCTCAACAACGTTGGGCTTCAGGCTCAATTCGTGATCGTCATGGTCATGGCGATCACGGCGTTGGTCTCAATCTTCGGGGCGGAGATCGACTGGTTCCTGCGCGGCCAGTTTCCGTGGGTCAGCGTGTGCCTGCTGGTTGCCGCCCTGTGGGGAGCCTGCGATTGGGCAACGTGGTTGATCGGCATGTCGCGCGATCTCGAAGAGACCGGCTGCGCCAATGTTCCGCTCGGGACGTTCGATCAAAAGGGATGGACCGAATGGCACAAGCACGTGGCGGCAGTGAAGACGACCGGTCGCGAGAAGCCTCCGCTGTGGATGCGTCGGCAAGAGCGGCGGCTCGATCGGATGGTCCGCGATGTCGCCGCCGGGAAGAAGTTCACGCCGCTGGAAATGTGGCGGCTGGCCGTGCCAATGACGTGGCTCGACTTCGCGTTCAGCATGATTACGGTACTGGCAGCGGTGTTGATTCCGCTCAGCGTGCTGGCCTACTACTTGGAAGGACAGTCGTTCGAGGGAGCCAACAAGCTCTCGTGGCCGCTCGGCGTTCAGTTGATTTTCATGGGACTCATCGTGCCAATGGCTCAGTTGGCGCAGCGTTACCCGATGCTGTCACTGGAACGTTTGCGTCCGGCCACACGCGCAGACTGGACGAAGACGTGGTTTCGGGGCGTCTGCTGGGAACTCGCACCAGTGGCGTTGTTGATGTTCTGCGGGATGCTCGCGCTCCATCTGACCGGATGGGTCTTCGGCCAGACGATCTTCGAGTCGGTCATCGCTTTCACCGCCATTATGGGAGCTGGAGGCGTGATCGTTTCCTTCGGAATGTTTTCCATGACTCTCCGGACACGCTGGTGGCTCGTCGCTTTTGCCTCAGTGGTCGGCACCGGCGTTGGAATGGCATCGCTCGTGGGGGAATTCAATCTGCAGGCCATGTCGAGCGACCCAACGCCCGTGAGCTGGGCGATCGGAGTGCTCTATGTCGCCGCCATCGGTCTTTGGAAGCTCGCACAATGGCGTTGGCGAGAATGGGAACTGGGGCTGCTGGAACAGTGACAAGTCCGTTCGACGCTACTATGCACTGACTCCGCCCTCGCAACGGGTGCAGTTGTTCATGGGTGGTCAGAATTCACGGATTTCAATTGTGAAGCGATGCCAGCGAATCGTTGCGGGCGTCAGCGAATGGGCAATTGTTCTCCATGAGGCAACACGCTAGCGGCCGGTGAGAGGGAAACAGACCTGTAAAACAGGCAACGGCGGCTAGCAGCCCGTTGAAAAACGTAGGATGGGCATCTTGCCCGTCCGATTTCCCGCAGAAAAACGACGGCCTAGAAGGCCATCCTACAGTTTTTCAACG
>JAYTXB010000242.1:0-3790 GCA_043743205.1 Schlesneria sp. | reverse complement strand
TGTGTAAAAGACAGGCATCGCCCACCACAATCAAAGGTGTATTGGTGGGCAGTGCCCACCCTACCTGAAGTATGCGATCTGATTATTTGTGCAAAGCCCACTCCCGGTCACCACTCAGCCCTTTGAAAGGAACAGTCGATGCCAACTCAAGTCTCGTTGGAGCAGATTGAACTCGCCGAACTGACGGTCTCGGTCGATGACGCCCGGCTTGCGGCGGACCCTTACAAGCTGCTGGTCCTGTTGCGAACGCCGCTCGATGCGCGGCTGGCCGATCTCATCGCGAAGGATGCCGCTACGCTGCTGAAGGACGGAGATCGAGCGACCGCCTCCGGCCTCGTTCGAGCGGCCCTCGATCAACTGAAGACGCTCGTCCGGGACGGCTACAACTTCATCAACGGCATCGGCCGTTTTGCCATCAGTGAACCTCAGCGGTTGGGTCTGTTCACGACCTATGGGTGGGAGAGCGGTCTGATCGGCCAGTTCACCGATGCGCGGATCGAGTCGCTGGCCAATCTGGCGATTACGGCCACGCCGACGATTGCCGATCCCGCTCACCGTTATCCCGCCGCGCTGCTGACGTTGATCACCGCGCAACTGGCCATCGTGAATGCGAACCAGCCGATCGCGACGGGCGGCACCGTTCAGGGAGCGATCGATGCGCGCGACATTGCCCTGGAACTGCTGATCCTGATCAACGCCCGCGTCCGGTTCTATTACTGCTGTGTCAGTGACCAAACCGACCAAACGCCCGAACTGACCTCGATCGGCCGCCAAGCCCGCCGCAATCCGGGCGAGGCCGCCGCCTCACCCCGTCCGGACATCACGGGACCAGTCACCTTCGCCGCCGCCGCCCTGACGCTCTCGCTCCTCGCGCTGCCCGATCACGCCACCAGCCTGAAAGCCTTCCGCCGCGCCGCCGGAGGCCAGGCCGAACTCGCGGGCGACTCCACCACGACCACCGTCTCCGTCGTCGGCACCGGCCCCCTGACTTCCGGCGTCACCTACGAGTTCTGGCTCGTCGGCCACAACGCCCAAGGCGACGGCCCCGAAAGCGATCACGTCACGCATGTCGCGGTGTGAGGGTAGCCGTTTTTGAATTCTAGTGACCCGGACGCTCGCATCGCACGGCCCACTTCATTGTCACTCGCCGCTGAACGCGATATGCAACAGAAGCGACGCCATCTCATCGTCGCGGCGACCGGGACAGGCAAGACGATGATCGCTGCGTTCGACTATCAGCGATGGAGTCAGCCTTCCGCGAGCTTTCCGAAGTTGCTGTTCATCGCGCATCGCGAAGAGATTCTGCGTCAAGCACTCGGCACATTCAGGGCCGTTCTCCGAGACCACAATTTCGGAGAACTACTCGTGGGCGGAGCCGAACCCGAGCAGTCGAATCACCTGTTCTGTTCGATCCAGTCCTACAACTCACGAGAACCCTGGTACTGTCCTAGACGTGTGACGATGGAGACATTGCCTGATTTCTTGGTTTCTGGAATAAACCCTGCCTAACAGCCAACGGATTGGCGAAGGGAGCAGGGATGCCGAGTGAAGATACGTTGGAGCGTCAGGAAATTCTGGCCTGTACGCCGGTCGCGGTTGGTTCTGATCGGTTCAACGAGGCGGCTGAGATACCCTACGGAATGACAATTGAGCATCTCCAGAAGGCGATGAACGAGTTCACCAGCTTTCTCGGATTCATCAACGCGCAGTTGAACACCAAGAAAATTGAACGCCTCGAATCGTTTCTGATGCCAGCCAACTTTAGCAGCATCGTTGGCGAGTTCATGGCGGCGGCGATTCCCAAGCACTGCAAGACTCTCTCGCGCAACAACTACCACAACGGCCATCCCGACTTGGTGCCAACGGGTCACTATCCCGGCAATTCGGCACAGCACGGTCCGGTTGGCATTGAAGTCAAAGGGAGTCGACACATACGCGGCTGGCAGGGGCACAATGCCGAAGATGTCTGGCTGATGGTGTTCGTGTTCGACTCCAACACGTCCAGCGACGCCAGCAAAAGCATTGCTCCCAAGCCGTTTCGATTCGTGAAAGTCGTCGGTGCCTTGTTGCAAAAGTCTGACTGGAACTTCTCGGGGCGATCAGAGACCAGCCGCCGAACAATCACGGCCAGCATCAACCGAAGTGGGTTCGACAAGATGGAATCAAACTGGCTGTATCGAGGCGAAGCCCAGGGTTGACGTCTTTTGGGCCGGGCATCATGCTTGGCCACCATGAAGAAGAAATCGTCAACCACACAACCCGCTCTCGCGCCGTGGAATCCTGCCGACAAAGAGGATTTCCGCCAGTGGCTGAGAGAAGTCCTCGCGTTTCAGCCGCCTGCCTCTAATGATGTCTGTTCGAGACTGAAGCGGCTTTCCAGCCTCAGCGACATCGACTTGCTGAAGTCCGAGGACGATGTTGAAAGCCTGTTTTCGACGCGATCCGTCATTAGCGACGACATCACAATTGGCGTGCGGTCGCAAATGAAACGCGCCGCCAAACTCTATCTCCAATTTCGTGCGACCAAACGCCGGAAACAATCACGATGACAACCTTCGTCGATCTGTTCTGCGGAGCCGGTGGACTCAGCCTTGGGTTGCAGAACGCTGGCTGGACACCCTTGCTGGCTGTTGACCATTGGTCAGATGCAATCAAGACGTACCGGCAAAACTTCTCTGGTCATCTGGTCACTGAAGAAGACCTCTGCGAGATGGATGAGTCAAAGCTGCGTGATTTGGTAAACGAGTCGCCAGATTGGATCGTTGGTGGTCCGCCGTGTCAGGGATTTTCGACTGTCGGTCGAAGAGAACGAAACGACCCCCGCAACCAGCTTGTCCAACAATTCGCCCGCATTGTCAGCGTATTGGAGCCACGAGGAATTCTTGTCGAGAACGTCGTCGGTCTTCGCGACATGGATTTCGTCGAATCGGTCAGCAAGCTGTTTCAGGACATGGGCTACAACATCACGTCCATCGTCGTCCGCGCCGCAGATTATGGTGTTCCGCAACTTCGCCATCGCCTGTTTTTTGTTGGTCGTCGGATTGCAGGACGGTTTGTTCCGCCTAAGCCACTGCATCGACCAGACGGTTACGTGACTGTGTGGGACGCCATCAGCGATCTTCCTGAGCTTCTGCCGGGTGAGGAATCCGACAGCTATGCCTCACAGCCGATGACAGCCTATCAACGCCGCTTGCGCCGTGGGTCTACGCTCCTGCAAGGCCATGTCGCCAGCAGCCACCCGGACCATCTCGTTAAGGCAATTTCGTTTATCCCCGATGGCGGCAACAGGCAACACATTCCAATGGAGTTCCAGCCAGCGAGCGGATTCCACAATAGCTATTCCCGCCTGCATAGCGGGTCGCCAGCGGTTGCTGTCACACAGAACATGGGGAAGCCGAGCGGCACTCGGTGCATCCATCCATTCCAGAATCGCGGACTGACGGCAAGGGAAGGTGCGAGGCTTCAGGGGTTTCCAGACGTGTTTCATTTCTCTTGCGGCGTGACGAGTCAGCGTCTGCAAATCGCGAACGCGGTGAGTCCGATTCTCGCCACCGTTATCGGCAAGGCTCTGGTGGACGAGCGATCATGGCAGGCGAATGAAAAGCCGACTCCAAAGCAGCGGAGCCTCGCCTTTGCTGATGTCGGTTAGACCGTTGGGCTGGGTGGCTCTGCTTGAGCGGTCTCAACAACCTTGGATGTGCCACTTCTATGAAAAACTGTTGCTCGTCAAGTGTTGGAAGGTGATTATTTGTGGACGTTGAGCGGGCACTGCTGCGGGATGCCTGTGGGC
>JAYTXB010000241.1:0-8391 GCA_043743205.1 Schlesneria sp. | reverse complement strand
AAAGCTGAGACACTGGCGAGCCGCATGCCGTCAGGCTGCGGGTTCTTGATCGCCGCAGGAAACCCGTGGCCTCACGGCACACGGCTCGCCTAAAACAGCTCACTCATGGCCGTGCGAGGTCTCATTGAGTGAGCCTCATTTTCCGCCGCGTGAGGTATCGCGATCACCGATCGTCTTCCAGCGATCACGGGGCGTCTTCCACCCCTCGCGACGGGTGGCCGTGGCTGGAGCCGCTTTGAGCGAAGCCACGGGGTCCGTAACCGACTCCGCAGACCGGGGCATCGCGAAGCCGCTCCTGCCCCGGCCACCCTGCCGTCTTCGAGACGCACCGTTTTCCTCGTTCCCAAGCTCCAGCTTGGGAACGGCGGTCTTTTGAAGCTCCAGCTTCACGTCGTTCTTCTCGCCAAGCCGGAGTTTGGCGGGAGTACGTTCCCAAGCTGGAGCTTGGGAACGAGGTCAAAGTTCGTCTTGGCTCATTCCCCGCAACTCCACTTCATCAGCCCTGAGTCCGCCGACCCGAAACGAAGACACCCCTGTTGCTGCAGGGGTGTCTTCGTTTCGATGCCGAGTCATGCGAACTTGGCGAGTTGCCCGACCAGGATTCGAACCTGGGCAAACAGAATCAAAATCTGTTGTGCTACCGTTACACCATCGGGCAGTTTTCCGTCTGTTGAGGAAGGCCGAAAAACAGGGCCAGCCAAGACGGGCGGGAGTGTATCGGATGCCTTCTCATGCTCGCAAGTCCTGTTCTGGCATAGACACTTGCTGCCGTGTTCTGCCCACGGCTAACATCCGCCGCTCCTGCTTTTCCCTGCTCTTTCTCTCTCCCATCAGGTTGTTTTCCATGATGTTGCGTGTCTGTTCCATGCTGTTGCTCGTAGTCGGAATCACTCCGGTGAGGGTGGTGATGGCCGCCGAGATGACACCGCCGCGCGTGCCGGGGTTCGAGCGGTTTTACACGGGACCGCTAATGACGCTTGATGAAGAGGTCATTTCCGTCGAAGCCGTGACCGGCGGAAGGCTGTTGCTCGGCGAGTTGAACTGCCTGTCGTGTCATGATGCCGCGAACGAGATCAAGTCGGTGGTCTCGACGAAGCAGGCTCCGATTCTGGATGAGATCGGGGGGCGGGCGCGCGTCGCTTGGTTGCGCGAGTACCTTCTCAGACCGCACTCAGTTAAACCGGGGACGACGATGCCCGACGTGATCGCCGCGCTGCCCGAGGCCGAGCGGGCGGGAGCCGTTGAGGCGCTCGTTCACTTTCTCGCAACAACCGGGACAGTAACCGAGTCGCATCCCGATCGCGGGGCCGCGAAGAAGGGGGGCGACACGTTTCGGAAGGTCGGTTGCGTCGCGTGTCATGCGCCGCCGGGAGATAAGCCGGACGATGTGAAGCTCGCTGGTTTGGCCACCACGATCCCGCTGCCCGACATCAGCAAGAAGTATTCGGTGCCGAGCCTGATGGCGTTTCTAAAAGACCCGCTGAAGGTGCGGCCTTCGGGGCGAATGCCCGCGCTGGGGCTGAAGGATGAAGAGTACCGCGACATCGCTCAGCACTTTGTCGATGCGGTGGAGCTGACTCCCAACGTGAAGTACGCCGCGTATGAAGTGGCGGGCAACGACTTCCCGAACTATGACGCAATGACCCCAAAATCGACGGGAACCTGTGCAGGGTTCGATCTGACGGTGGCGGGGCGTGAGAACAATTTTGCCATGCGCTTCACCACGTTCCTGCACATCACAAAGCCCGGTCAGTACCAGATTCATCTCGGATCGGACGATGGCAGTCGAGCCTATGTTGGCAAGGATTTGATCGTCGATAACGGCGGCGTTCGGCCGCACACGTTCAAGTCGGGCAAGGTGATCCTCGACGTAGGTTTTCATCCGCTGACGGTCGATTACTTCCAGGGAGGCGGTGAGTGGACGCTCGATGTGGACCTGTCGGGCAACGGGATCAAGCAGCAGCCGCTGGCCAACTTCGCGTCGCTCGAAGCGAAGGGACCGGAGACGAAGCCGACAGCGGGGCCAGAGTCGAAGCAGACCGCGTTCGCGGTGGACGCGTCTCTTGCGGAGAAGGGTCGCACGCTGTTTGGATCGCTCGGCTGTGCGGCGTGTCATCAGCTCAAAGAGGACGGCAAGCAAGTCGCCTCGATGTTGAAGGCCAAACCGTTTGCTGCACTTTCCGGTGCGAGCGGCTGTCTGGCCGAGAACGTCGCATCGAACGGAGCTGCGAACGTGCCTCGATTCGGACTGAGTGCCAAGCAGCGCGAGTCGCTGGTCGCGGTGATCGCTTCGTCGAAGAGTGACGCGGGAACGAAAGAGGCACCCGCCGAAAAAATTCACCGCACGCTGGCGTCGCTCAACTGCTACGCCTGTCACAAGCGAGGACAACTCGGTGGGGTCGAGAAGGAACGGGATGCCTTTTTTGAAACGACGCAGAAGGAAATGGGAGACGAAGGTCGCCTGCCGCCGTTCCTTACGGGAGTCGGCGACAAACTGCGTCCCGAGTTTCTCAAGCATGTCCTCAACAATGGGGGCGACGACCGCAAGATTTACATGCTCGCCAAGATGCCGAAGTTCGGCGGCGGCAACGTCAACGTGTTGGCTGAGGAATTGACGGCTCTCGACGCGAAGCATGATCCGCTGCCGAAGGTTGCGTTCGCCGAACCCGGCTACCGCGTGAAGGCGGCGGGGCGGCATCTCGTCGGTGGGCAGGCGCTCTCGTGCATCAAGTGCCATGACTTCAACGAACATCCCTCGACCGGTATCCGTGCGATCAATCTCACTCGGATGCACGCGCGGCTCCGGCCCGAATGGGTTGATCGCTATCTGCGCGATCCACAACTCTATCGGCCCGGCACACGCATGCCTGCACCGTGGCCGTTCGGTAAGACGACCATCCGCGACGTGCTGGATGCCAATGTCGATCAGCAGATCGCTGCGGTGTGGATGTATCTGGGAGATGGAGGCAAGGCGGCGGTCCCGGTCGGTCTGGTGCGCGAGCCAATCGAACTGAAGCCAACCGATTCGCCAATCGTCTACCGCAACTTCATCGAGGGGGCGGGATCGCGCGCGATCGGCGTGGGCTATCCCGAAAAGGTGAACCTCGCCTGGGACGCGAATGAAATGCGACTGGCCCTCGTCTGGCACGGAGCCTTCATTGATGCGTCTCGTCACTGGAGCGGCCGCGGCGTCGGTTACGAAGCACCGCTCGGCGACCACCTGATTGAACTCGCCCCCAACGCGCCGCTGGCGAAGCTCGCATCGCCGAACGACCCGTGGCCGACAATGGCAGCGCGCGACAGCGGCTTTCGGTTCCTCGGCTACAAGATCGACTCAAAGCAGCAGCCGACGTTCCGCTACTCGTTCGCAGGTGTCACCGTCGAGGATCAGCCCGTCCCGCTGAAGGCCGACGACCAGCCGTTCGCCGGTTTGCGGAGAACACTGACATTCACCGGCAGCTCAGACAGCCCGCTCTATTACCGCACGGCCGTCGCGAACAAGATCGAGAAGGTGGCCGAAGGCGAATACCGCGTAGACGGCTTCTGGACGATGAAGCTCACCGTTCCCAATCCGAGCGCCGACGAAGGCCCGTGGCTGCGTCAGGCAGGAAACATGTGGGAACTGCTCGTCCCGGTGAAGGGACCGATGACGATCACTCAAGACTACGTTTGGTGAGACGATTTCCCGTTGCTCCAAAATCCGCTCAACGATCACAAGACTGAGGTTCTGCGAATGCGATCACTTCTGACTGCTACCGGTTCGTTCTTGTTGTTGCTCGTAGCGCCGTTTGTTCAAGCGGCCGACAAGCCGCCGGTCGAGAACGACTTCTACAAGCTGCTGGCGTTCGACATTCCGAAGGAGATCATGCTCGAAGCGGGTGGGATCGAGTTGCTCAAGAATGGGCAGGCGGCGGTCTGTACTCGGCGCGGTGAGGTTTGGTTGATCGACAAGCCGTTTGCCGACGACCCGAAGGAAGCCAAGTGGAGCCGCTTCGCGCATGGACTGCATGAGGTCCTCGGCATCTGCGAACGAGACGGCTGGTTGTATGTGACTCAGCGCGGCGAAGTGAGTCGTATCAAGGACACCGACAGCGATGGCAAGGCCGATCTGTTTGAGACCGTCAACGACGACTGGCACATCGACGGTGACTATCACGAATACGCCTTCGGCTCGAAGTTCGACAAGGAAGGCAACATCTGGGTCGTCCTCTGTCTGACCGGTTCGTTCAGCAGCAACAGCAAATATCGCGGCTGGTGCCTGCGAATCTCACCCGATGGCAAGATGATTCCGACATGCAGCGGCATCCGCTCACCCGGCGGCATCGGGATGAACGCGGCGGGCGAAATGTTCTACACGGACAATCAGGGACCGTGGAACGGAACTTGTGAACTGAAGCACCTTGTTCCCGGTAAGTTCGTCGGACATCCCGGCGGCTTCAAGTGGTACGACGAACCGGCCGTCAAAGCGGCGATGGGTCCGCGACCGAAGGAGCCGGAGAGCGGCAGCCGCTTCATGACCGAAGCGGCCAAAATTCCCGAGTACGTTCCGCCGACGATCCTGTTCCCGTACACGAAGATGGGGAAGTCGGCGAGTGGTGTCGCGTGCGACACGACCGGCGGCAAGTTCGGTCCGTTCGAGAACCAGATGTTCGTGGGCGACCAAAGCGACAGCACCGTCATGCGCTGCTTCCTCGAAGAGGTTGGCGGCAACTATCAGGGGGCCTGCTTCAAGTTTCGCGAGGGCTTCGGATCGGGAACGCTCGCCATGCTGATGACGCCGGACGGTTCGATGTTCGTCGGCGGAACTAATCGAGGCTGGGGCTCGCGCGGTCCCAAACCGGGTGCCTTCGAGCGACTCGTCTGGACCGGCAAGACGCCATTTGAAGTTCACGAGATGCGGGCCAAACCAGACGGCTTTGAACTGACGTTCACTCAACCCGTCGATCCGGCCACGGCGGGCGACGTGAAGAGTTACTCGATGATCTCGTACACCTACATCTTCCAATCCGCCTACGGCAGCCCTGAAGTGGACCAGTCCACTCCGACGATCACCAAAGCCACCGTCGCACCGGACAACAGGTCGGTCCGCCTGACCGTCGATGGTCTGAAGGCTGGCAACATCCACGAACTGACCTCAGCCGGAGTGAAGTCCGCCGACGGCCTGCCGCTCTTGCACCATGAGGCGTACTACACGCTGAACCGAATTCCGAAGTGAGACCGCTGGAGAACGGGATGGATACCTCTCGCGGCTTGGAGTGAGACGTTTAGCCGCCGCGCCAACGGCGTGGGTGCGTGCGATCAATGGTCATGGTTCGCCCGCACCCACGCCGTTGGCGTCGGGACTAAACGCGGAAATGCCTCTTTTCCGGCCGCGCGAGCGACAGATCCATGGAGTGGAGTTCACCCAGCCCAATTGACCCTGAGCCATTGTCGGAAACCGCGCGAAGTGATGACGAGTCGATTCAATTCGACGACGCTCCCCTCGTCGCGGTATTGGCTGGTGGTGGCGAATGAAGCGGATCGCTCGTTCACCAGTATGCCCTTGGCTGAGAGACGATCTCAGTGAATCAAGGAGATCTCGCGGCAAGCGGGCCTTCGTTCGTGGACGCTGCGAAGAGCGAACGAGACTCGTAGCTTCAAGAGATCGGCGTGTCGAACAAGAACCTCGACGTTTGGCACGCCCACTGCACTCACAATTCCTCGTCAGCCTGAGGGAGAATCGAGGGCGATTACCAAATACAAAGTGGGGAGCATCATGTTACGAAACGCTTTGTTGAGTTCTGTGGCACTGTTCGGATGTATGAATTTCACAGCGGGGTCGGTCTCGGCGTATGACCATCATGGTGGGTACGGCAGGTATGGTGGACATCACCACCATCACTCGGGTTACTCGCAGGTTCAGGTCTATCGACAGCCGGTCGTCGTCGTCCAGCGTTACAGCCAACCGGTGTCCAGTTGCCAGCATCACGGCTATGTCGGCCAGTCCTACGGTGGCTATAGCGGCCAATCGTATGGTGGCTACGGTGGGCAATCGTATGGTGGTTACGGCGGCAGCTATGGATCACCTTACGGTGGGATTGGTTACGGTGGAGGCCCGAGCTACGGCTTTTATTACTCGCGGTAGCAGCCCGTTCGCGACCTGAGTCGAGGGAAGAGCAACTTAATCGGCCAATGCCGCGAATCAAGCCGCAGCGCTCGACGTGACCCAACATCACTCAGCCCCTGGACAGTCAGGGGCTGTTGCGTTCTTTGACGGGCATCCGTGCTGATCGTTCGCCGTTCAAATGCCGCGCTTCATCTGCGACCAGACATCGCCATCGAACAGGGTGACGAGTTTGGCGAGTCCCGCCGCGACGAGTTCTTCACCCGTGACGAACTTGCCGGGGTGGTTCCACCGGCGAATGGTCTCGCACGACGCTTCATCGGTGCAGCCAAACAGGCGCGCCAACAGCCCATCGTGATCGGCTTCCATCACGCGGAAATGCCGCGCCCATTCGGCGGCCTCTTCCAAGCGAACCTGCTCTTCACTTTGCCAGCGAATGGGGTGGAAGAGGAGCGTCGAGTGCGGAGTCACATAGCGTGTGACACAAGCGGCGAACGGCATCAGCGCCGCCGAGCTGCATTCTCCGGCCACGACCGCTGTCGCCTTGAGGCCTCGCAGTCGGATAAGACTTGCCAGCGCGAGGCCCATGAAAGCGCTGCCACCACACGAGTCGAAGAAGATCGTCCCGCGCGAGTTCCTCGGCAGGTCGAGCAACTTCTGATGCAGGTCGCCTTCCTTGTCGGTCAACTCACCCGAAAGAATGATCTCCCAGTCACGCGCTTCGAGATCGAAGTCCGATGGTCGGCGACCGATGCCGGGCGCGGGATAAGCGCGCAGGGGACGCGGCTCAGGCTTGGCAACTTGTTCCTTCTTGCGAGCATTCAGCGGCGAATAGGGACGGGACAATTCCAGCTCCGTGAGTGAGATGATCGCAGCGGGTCGAGGCCGGGCGCTTTTATCCGCCGAGACGCTCGACTGCAAGAAACGGCTGGAGGTACGATCCCGCTCCAAATCGAGTCCTTGGAAATCAAGCCCTGCTTTAGGAGAACGCCCGATGTCATCCCTGTTGAGTCGTAGTTTGCCAGCGGTGTTGTGTGGAGTTTTCGCGTGCGGGACCACCGGCACGGTGGAGGCTCAGCAGGTGACGTTCAAGCCACTCGACGACGGCCTCGCCGTGATGATCGGCGCTGATGAATTCACCGTGTTGCGGACCAACGCCGATCAACCGAAGCCCTACTTCTCACCGGTCCGATCCGTGGGTGGCACCATCATCACGCGGCCAATCGGCGATCCGACGGACAAGGATCATCCGCATCACAAAGGGATCTGGCTGTCGGTCGATGAAGTCAACGAGATCAAGTTCTGGGCGGAGCAGGGCAAGATTTTAAACAAGAAGATGGAGACGACTCCCGGCAGTGCCAACGGTCCCGGCAAAGTGATGCTGACGAATCACTGGCTCGGAGCCGATGGCCAACCAGTGCTGATCGAAACTACAACGGTTTCATTCTTTCCCTCGCGACTCATCGCTTACGACATCACGCTGACCCCGGCTGTCGAGAAGGTGACCTTTGAAGATACGAAGGAAGGTTGGCTCGGCATCCGCGTCGCCACGACGATGCGCGAAAAAGTCGGTGGCATTGTCGTGAATGCCGAAGGCAAGCTGGCAACCAAGGAGTGCTGGGGCCAGCCGTCCAAATGGGTCGATTACTCGGGACCAGTCGAGGGACACACGCACGGTGTCGCGATCATGGATCATCCCGCGAACTTCCGCCCGTCGCGCTATCACGTTCGTGACTACGGCCTGTTCTCGGTCAGCCCGTTCGGAGAAGGGGCCTATCAGAACGACAAGACAAAAGCTCAACCGGTCGTGTTGGAAAAGGGGAAGCCCGCGCTGCATGTCCGCTACGCGTTGTTCGTTCACGCGGGCGACGCGGTGGCCGGGAACGTCGCCGCCGCTTACGAACAGTTCCTGCAAGCGACTAAGTGACGCTCGGTTTGGTCTGCCACGAACTTTGGGAGTGCTCACAGTGCGGTCCCTTCGATCGCGCTGTGGGGAGCGGCGGGATCAAAGGGTGCGGTGCGTGTCGCGGGCGCAGCGGGCGGTTCCCAGTTGAGATCGATCTTTTGATCGAGTCGAAACTGGGGCGACTCCTCCGATTCCAGCGGCTGTTCGATCGTGTCGTCAGCCTCGGGCAACGTGCTCGCGAGAGCGGTCTGTTTGATCTGGACCAACCAGTCGAGACCGCGTGTTCCGAAGATGCGGATCAGTTCCTGTTCGGCCATTTGGCGCGGCTCACCCAGCGGAATCTTGCGCCAGACACGGCGCACTTCGTCGAGCAACTCGCGGC
>JAYTXB010000240.1:0-6600 GCA_043743205.1 Schlesneria sp. | reverse complement strand
CCGTCGCACGTCGTGATCGACGGACATCTGGCTCAGTACTCGATCCACCTTGGCAGCGGAGTCGTCCATCGCCTGCCGGGCGGCGCAGTTTGCATCGTTTCCGTCCACGCCCAACATCGCGGCCGCCTGTTCCTCCCGTTCGCCGACGACGATCCCAAAACGGCCGAAGTCGTCTCGAAGGTGTTGCTTCTCGCCCGCGACTCCGAAATCCAAGACCCGACCGTCCTGGAACAACTGCGCGGTTGAGAGCACGTGGCCGAATCTGCGGACGATGCCAGGACCGTTTGTTCACAGCGTTTCCAGAGCGGAACCAAATCGCCAGAATCGTAAGGGGCACCTGCCGGTCCACCAATTCATCCGGCCGTCAGTAACTACGGGTGCCTCACCATTCACGACGACTCACGAGAACCACGATGGCAGACCTGACCGAGTTTTGGATCGACGTGGGCGGCACGTTCACTGATTGTTTGATGAAGTCTCCCGACGGCAGGCTTTCGACGTACAAGGTTCTGTCCTCCGGCATCACGAAGGGCCAAGTCACTGCCGTCATCGATCAACGAACTCTGCGCGACGAAGCCCGCACCGGTAATGCCGCTCGCTTCTGGGTCGGCTACACGCTGACGCTGCTCGATGACACGGGCGACGCGATGCAAACTGCATGTGTCACCGCATTCGACTCAGCGTCGGGAACGCTCACGCTGGATGAACCGCTCGTCCAATCTGGTGTCGTGAATATCGGCCAGACGCTTGATTTGCGTCCCGTCTCTGGCCTTGTCCCCTCGCCCCCGTCCTCGGGGGAGAGGGCTAGGGTGAGGGGGCCGAATGGCAACGACGCCCCCCTTTGTGAAGCGGTCTCTTTCTCTGCCCCTCAACACTCGACCATCTACCATCAACCTGCGATCAAAATCCCCCCTCACCCTAGCCCTCTCCCCCCCAAGGCGGGGGGCGAGGGGACAAGAGCAGGCACCACCACGGCGTTGGATTCCGCTTCATCCTCTGCCCCGCAACCGTCCACCCTCAACTCTCAACCACCCCGCTATGAACTGAGTAGCGGCGAGGAGGCACCCATCCTCGCCATTCGCACGGCGCTGGGATTGCGATTGGACGAGGCCATTCCGCCGGTCATCGTGCGGTTGGGAACGACGCGCGGAACGAACGCGCTGCTGACTCGACGCGGTGCGCGGGTCGGCTTCGTCACGACGAAGGGCTTTCGCGATGTGTTGCTCATTGCGAATCAAGACCGACCGCGCTTGTTTGACCTCGCCATTCAAAAGCCCGAGCCGCTGTTTGCCGCCGTCGCCGAGATCGACGAACGTCTCGATGCCACCGGCAACGCCCTGCTCGCGCCGAATGAAGCCGCTGTGCGCGAACGACTACTCGAACTGAAAGCCGCCCGGTGCGAGTCGCTCGCGATCTGCCTGCTGCATGCGTTCGCGAACTCCGCGCATGAACTGCTCGTCGAACGGATCGCACGCGAAGTTGGCTTCACCGAGATCAGCACGTCGAGTCGCCTGGCACCGCTCATCAAAATCGTCTCGCGCGGCGACACAACCGTGATGGATGCCTACGTGAACCCGATCCTGCGCGACTACATCGGGAAGCTGCGAGCATCTCTCGACAACAGTGCGCGTCCCGCAGAGACCGTCGTCCCCTCGCCCCCGTCCTCGGGGGAGAGGGCTAAGGTGAGGGGGCCGAATGGCAACGACGCCCCGCTTGGTGAAGAGACCTCTTTCTCTGCCCCTCAACACTCGACCATCCAAGATCAACCTGCGATCAAAAGCCCCCCTCACCCTAACCCTCTCCCCCCCAAAGTGGGGGACGAGGTGACAAGAGAAGTCGCCACCGCCGTCACCACTTCTGCCTCTGCCCCTCAACCCTCGACCCTCAACCCTCAACCCGCCCTCAAACTCATGACCTCCGCCGGTGGTCTCGTCGATGCTGATCGCTTCACCGGGAAAGACAGCCTGTTGTCGGGACCGGCGGGCGGCGTGATCGGTTTCTCGCGAGTCGCTCAACGAGCGGGCTTCGCGAAGTCGATTGGCTTCGACATGGGGGGCACCAGCACCGATGTCTCGCGCTTCGACGGCCGCTATGAGCGCGAGTTCGAGACGACCAAAGCGGGCGTGCGCGTCGTTGCACCGATGCTGGCCATCGAAACCGTCGCGGCGGGAGGTGGTAGCGTCTGCGGATTCGACGGAGTGAAGCTCTACGTTGGGCCGCAAAGCGCCGGAGCCAATCCCGGTCCCGCGTGCTATGGGCGAGGCGGGCCGCTCACGATCACTGATGTCAACTTCTTCCTCGGCAAGATTATTCCCGACCGATTCCCGTTCCCGCTCGATCGTGCGGCAGTCGAGACACGTCTCTTTGAACTGTGTGATCGAGTCGCGAAGTCACCGTTGGGGCGCACGTACTCTCCACACGAGTTGGCTCAAGGTTTCATCGACATCGCCAACACGACGATGGCGCGCGCGATCCGCAAGATTTCGGTGTCGAAGGGCTACGACCCGGCCGAGTATGCCCTCGTTACGTTCGGTGGTGCAGGTGCTCAACATGCGTGTGCCCTCGCAAAGTCGCTCGGCATGACGACTGTGCTGTCGCATCCGTACTCGGGCGTGTTGAGTGCCTACGGCATCGGTCTGGCCGATGTCCGCCAGCTTCGAGAACGCGGCGTCCTGAAGCCCTTCTCTTCCGATGTACTCGCCGAACTCGAACCGCACTTCGTCGAGATGGCCGACTCCGCGCGAGAAGACGTTCTCGCCGAAGGCATCCCCGCCGACCGCATCGACGCCCCGATCCGTTCTCTCGATCTGAGGTATCGCGGCATCGAAGCGTCGCTCAACGTGATCGAACCGAGCGACGGAAACTACGCCCGCGCGTACACCGAACGACATCAGCAACTCTACGGTTACGCGCGGCCCGACCGCCCGCTGGAGATCGTCGCCGCGCGGATCGAAGTCGTCGGCCATCGGGACGACCTGGACGACATGCCCGCTTCCTCTGTGAGCGGCACGGCGCTAGCCGTCGCTCCGCACTCATGGACCGAAGCCTGGTTCCACGGCGAGCCTCATCGCACCGCCGTCTTCCTGCGAGAACAGCTTCACCCCGGCAACCACTTCGCCGGCCCGGCCATCGTCTGCGAACCAACCTCAACCGTCGTGATCGACCCCGGATTCGGGGCGAGCATCCACGGACGAGGTGAGATCGTGATCGCGCGTCCCGCAGGGACCGTCGTCCCCTCGCCCCCGTCCTCGGGGGAGAGGGCTAGGGTGAGGGGGCCGAGCAGTGATGAAACTCTCACCCGCTTGGGGTTCGTCACAGACGCAGACATGAAAAGTCTCACGGAATCGTACCGTCCGCCTGAGTATGTTGACCTCGACACGATTGAACTTGATCCAAACACCCTCCAGTTACTGACTCCAGAACAGGCGATCGAATACAAGGCGGTGCCAATTGAGCTGACCGACGACGAGAGATTGCGAATCGCTTTCTGTCTTGAGCCAAGTTGGGATGTCATCGACAAACTGCGTTTCACTCTGAATCGCGAGATCGTTCCTGTCATCGCATCAAAAGAGTCGATCGGACGAGCGATCGGCAGAATCTATTCTTCTATCAATCAATCCCATATCGAAAGCCCCCCTCACCCTAACCCTCTCCCCCCCAAGGCGGGGGGCGAGGGGACCAGAGACGCCGATCCCATCCGCATCGAAATCTTCAACCATCTCTTCGCGTCCATCGCCGAGCAGATGGGGATCGCGCTTCAGCAGACCAGCCTCTCGACGAACGTGAAAGAGCGGCTCGACTTCTCGTGTGGCATCTTTTCGGCGCGCGGCGAACTGGTCGTCAACGCACCGCACATTCCCGTTCATCTCGGCGCGATGAGCGAGACTGTGCGGCGGATCATCGAAGACAATCCGGGCCTCAAGCCGGGCGATGTCTTCGTCACCAACGACCCCTATCGCGGCGGCTCGCACCTGCCCGATGTCACCGTCGTCACGCCCGTTCACGATGAGGCGACCGGCCAGCTGATGTTCTTCACCGCCAGCCGCGCTCATCACGCCGAAATCGGCGGCATCGTCCCCGGCTCGATGCCACCGTTCTCAAAGACCCTCGCCGACGAGGGCGTGTTGATTCGCAACTTCTTGCTCATCTCCGGCCCCCTCGCCCCCCGCCTTGGAGGGGAGAGGGCTAGAGTGAGGGGGCTGAGCGGTGGAGATGCTGCTCCACTTCAAACCGGCTCATCGCCTCCTCCCTCCCCTCGGCGGGGAGGGTCGGGAAGGGAGAACGATGAACGTGGGATGCCTGATTCTCAATCATCACCCCTCCCGAATCCTTCCCATCAGGGCGAGGGAACAAGACCGGCAGCGGCCTCTCGCTCTGCCCCTCAACCTTCAACCGTTCCCGCTCAACCCTCTTCCGAAATCCCCCCTCACCCTAACCCTCTCCCCCCCAAGGCGGGGGGCGAGGGGACCAGAGAAGCTGACCTGCGTGACCTGCTGACATCCGGCCCATGGCCGTCTCGCTCACCGGACGACAACCTCGCGGATGTCTCGGCCC
Organism: Schlesneria sp.; assembly: GCA_043743205.1. Classification (GTDB taxonomy): domain Bacteria; phylum Planctomycetota; class Planctomycetia; order Planctomycetales; family Planctomycetaceae; genus Schlesneria. Next base: position 2,046 of record JAYTXB010000240.1, on the reverse strand, counting down.
AAGTCGCGGCGAATCAAACAGGAGCAACTCAACTTCGCCAGTTGGTCGAGAAACAATCGTGGCCTGTCGTGCGAGCCTACATGGGCCACATCCAGGCTTCGGCAGCGGCGAAAATGAGACTGGCGCTTTCATCAATGCCAAACGGACAGTACGCCCGCACCGATCATCTCGACGACGGTTCGCCGATCTGCGTGACGATCACGATTGAGGGCGAACGTGCAATCGTCGATTTCACAGGCACCGGGCCGGTGCTGGCGACGAACCTCAACGCCAATCGAGCCATCGTCACGGCGGCGGTGCTGTACGTCTTCCGGTGTCTCATCCAAGACGACATTCCATTGAACAGTGGCGTGCTGGAACCGGTCACGATTGTGCTGCCCGAATGTCTGCTCAACTCGCCCGCGCACGAAGACCCGTCACAGTGCGCGGCGATGGTGGGAGGCAACGTCGAGACCTCGCAGCGCGTGGTCGATGTGTTGCTCGGCGCGCTGGGAGTCGCCGCCGCGAGTCAGGGGACGATGAACAACTTGACCTTCGGCGACGGGACGTTCGGCTACTACGAAACGATCTGCGGCGGGAGCGGTGCCACGCCCGAGGCCGACGGGGCGGATGCCGTACACACACACATGACCAACACGCGGCTGACCGATCCCGAAGTGATCGAGCGTCGCTATCCCGTCCGCATCCACGAGTTCTCGATCCGTCGCGGCTCGGGCGGAGCCGGGGCACATCGCGGCGGCGACGGCATCGTGAGAAAGATCGAATTCCTGAAGCCGCTCAAAGTCTCCCTCCTCACCGAACGCCGAGGCCCCTTCGCCCCGTTCGGCCTGAACGGTGGCGCCCCAGGCCAACTCGGCCACAACACCCTGCAACGCGCCGGCCAGGCGGAAACCATCGACCTCGGCGGCAAAGTCTCGCTCGATGTCCAAGCGGGCGATGTCCTCACGATCGAGACACCGGGCGGCGGTGGGTATGGGGAGGTACGCTAGGCATTCAGGCGCAAGGAAAGTCGCAATGTTGAGAGAGTTGCAGACGGGATAGTTGAAATGTTCGACACGCTTTTTTTTATCGTTTGGCTCAGTGTCGTCATCGGCTGCATAGCAATGCAGGTGTACGGTAACCCTTGGCCCGAGTTATCTCTTAAATACGGCAGTGACCGCCAACCGACCGTTGCCTCTGTCACACGATGTTGGCTTGAGGCCCAACTATCTCGTCCACCCACCCCTTGGCGAATCAGTATGTGGGCAAGTCGCCACTACCCAAGTGCGGTGCTAAGCATTCACCAATCCGGTCTTGAGATCGGATTCTCACCAATTGCAGTTGGATGGTTTGGAGTCAGTTTCAGGCCGATTCGATTTGAAACTCTGTTCATACCGTGGAATGAGGTCGAGATTGCCGCGAGACGCGGTCAGTACGAATACAAAGGCTCCGTCATCATGCGGTTTGCGAAGACCCCACTCATCGGCTTGCGAATATCAGGAGGAGTGATGGACGAACTGATGAAGCTCGGCGCACCGTTTCAGATTGCTGATGATGAGCAACTGCGGCGCATCGACGGAACATTCTGACCGCAAAGTCTCGCTCGATGTCCAAGCGGGCGATCTCCTCACAATCGAGACGCTGGGCGGCGGTGGCTATGGAGAGGCCGGATGCTGACAAGCCCCGCCTTGTTCGTTGATGCCAACGTGAATCCAGATGTGGGGAGACCGTCCCCGTGGAATTGATTCTCTTCGGCCTGCTTGCGTCCGTTGGATCGTGCTGCTTACTTTGCTGAATTCAGACGGAGACCAGCGTTTGGTTGCGTCTGGCGAATGTGTATCGCCCATGAAGTAGAGCGGGCGGTGCTCACCATCTCTTGTCGGAGTCGCTCAAGGAACCTGGTATCGCTCGGTTCGAGAACGTCCCGTGGTGAACACCGCTCAACCTTCAAAGCTGGACGAAGAGCGGGGATTCCTGACTGCACTCCAAACGGGCGCAAATGACTGACGATGCTTCCTGTTGTGCCGCATCAGGGATAACTTGAGGCTGCCGCTCCGCAGTGACGAG
>JAYTXB010000239.1:0-4493 GCA_043743205.1 Schlesneria sp. | reverse complement strand
CAGATCGGCCAGTACCTTCAGTCGCGCGGCGATGTTCGCCGCCAACTTGCGTGGAACCGTCGCCACCGGCTGCAACACGCCGTCGATCCGCCAGAGGATTGTCAGCTCAGTCTCACCGGGAGTGAAATGAATGTCACTCGCCCGCGCTTCACCTGCCGCCTGCAACACAGCCGCCACAACATCGCTCACATAGTTCGGGTGAGCTTGGTCGCCGGGAGTCAGCCGCGCAGCAAGCTCACCACGCAGCCCGCTCGTTGCAGGTGTCGCTGGCAGGCCATTGAGAGTCGAAGCAGCGGTGGCAGAGGAGCCAAGCATCGTGAACTCAACTTGAAGCTGATGAAACTCGTCGAGGTGAACAGCAGTGGACTCAGCCGACAAACTTCAAACAGACCAGAGTGCCTGCTTGAGAGGAACCGCTCATTGAGTCAACAAAACTGAGTCAGACATTTTGTCGTTGTAGCTACGGCTCGTCGAGTTCACAACCCCAGCGGTCAAAGATTTGCTGTTGCCTTCCAAGCAGTGGATCGATCTTAATGGGCACGTGTTGGAGGAGAGAAACCCGCTGCGTCAGCCGGGGAGTTCGCCTGCTTTTAGGGCATCTCACGCCCTTGCTCACGCTGCATGTTTCTAAGGCAAGTGCCATGTGGATATGGCTCGCACGGCCATGAATGAGACGTTTCAACGTTTAGTCCCAACGCCAGCGGCGTGGGAGCGAGCCCCGGTGAATCGTTGATTGCACGCACGCCGTAGGTGTTGCAGTTAAATGTCTCACTTCGTTCCGCGCGAGGTGTCGCTGCCCGTTGAAAAAAGGACTGTTCGTACTCGAACGCACGTTGTCATTTTAGGAACGACAGGGCGACCTTCCTGTTGTGCCGATTTCGCTGGCAAGGGCGTTGATGAGGAGTCTGCTACGAGGCTCTGTTCCTCGGTCAGCTCTTGGTGCCGTTAAATAAACTCGCTGGCGATACCGAGCGCAATGGAATTGGAGAGAGCGTACCTTGCGTCACGTGGAGCCTCTTCGCAGTCGGGCGATTGCCCGTGGTGTCGGCGGTTCCGTTCGCGGTTGTACTTTGGGGTTGAAGGGCGACTATAATCTGCCCGCTGCCGGTAAGTCCCGCCTGATGTGACCGCCCGCCTCTGCTGAACTTCTGATTGCTCATTCCTCTCGCGAAGGCCACGTGCGCTCGTGCCAACGTTTCATCGACCCTTGTCGCGCGGATTGATTTCGCGCGGACCTCTGTCTTGGCGAGGAGCGTCTCTTGGACCAACTCCTCGCGGGTGTGCTGCTCACAGATCAGCGACTCACCGAGTCTTCTCGTGCCTGAGTCGTCTTGGTAGCGGGACGCTGTTCGCTAGCTTGGTTCTGCTGACTGGCTGCGGGAAACCCGAGCAAATCACCACTTACACCGTGCCGACTCACGAATCGTTGCAGACGCCGGAGTTCTTGGCTGCATCGGAGAAACGAAAACCGCAGCCCGCTCAGATGTTAGCGGCCATCGTGCCCCACGGGCCGTCGTTGTGGTTTTTCAAGGTGCAGGGATCGCCTGCCGACGTTGTCGCGCGAGTCGAGGAAGTACGTGAGTTTTTGAAGTCGCTCCGGTTTTCGAGCGAGACCAAACCAGAGTGGACACTTCCTGCGAGCTGGCAGGAAACGGCGGGCAATGCAAATCGGTTTGCGACGCTCGTGCTGAGTACAAAGCCGCCGCTCGAACTCTCGGTGACGGTTCTCGCCAAGGGATCGGACTCGATGACCACGCAACTGCTGAGCAACATCAACCGGTGGCGCGGACAGCTCGATCTGCCGCACATCGAAGCGGAAGATCTGCCCACACGCACCGAAACCCTAATGGTGGGCGAGTTGACCGTGACACTCATCAACATCACTGGCAAGGCTGCTCAACGACCCACGATGCCGGGCGGAATGGTGTCGCCAGGAGTGATGGGACAGCCCAGTCCGCGTGAGGCGGCTCCGGGCGCAGAACGTCCCACTGGCGAACCGAAGCGAACTGGCGAATCCCCGTTCAACAAGCCTGATGAGTGGACTGAGGTCGCTCCCAAGCAATTCCAAATCGCGCGATTCACCGTAGGCGAGGGGGAACAGACGGCGGAGATCGCGGTCTCGCGGGCGGGCGGCGATCGCGCGGCAAACATCAACCGCTGGCGAGGTCAGGTCGGGTTGGAGCCGCAGTCGGCCGAAGAACTCAAACAGGCGAGTCAGCCATTTGAAGTTGGCTCGAAGCAAGGCGAACTGATCGAGATCGTCGCCGCCGATAAAACGATCCTCGGCGTGATGATCCCGGATGAAGGCCAGACGTGGTTCGTGAAACTGACTGGTCACTCGGCGCTGGCCACGAAAGAACGATCACGGTTCGAGGCGTTTGCGAAATCGTTGAAGTTGGAATGACGGACTGAAGCGAAGAGTAATCGGAACACTGATCTCCGCTGATCGTCACTAATCCAGAAATGAATGAGTGAGGATCAGAGGTAGTTAGGATCGGCACCTGAACAACTGTCGGCATCCATCCGAAGATCGAGGTGAGCCGGGTGCCGTAAGGCCCCGGGTTCTTCGTCTTAGCGGTACTCTGCGGTCTGAGACAAAGTCCTCGCGGGAGTTTTCGGAACGTACCGAGATCACCGCATCCGTGGCAGTCGCGAGCCGTGAGAGTTGGTTGAGTGCGTTCCGAAGACGCCAGCGAAACTTGGCCTCAGACTTTGAAGACAATTTTGAAACTGGACTCAACTGCAACAGGTTTTGCCAACGAAGGTGTCCACGCACCCTACGGCTCAATAAATTGAATAGCAGAACCCTCTCCCGACCACCGAAGCGGCTGTGCCCATGCCGGGGCGAGGGGACCGGAAGAAACAGCTAGACGAGGTGACACATGGCGATCGACATCCGAACGACTGATCTCAATGCGAACGACCGGCCCAATGTGGCTGACCGACCGTCACACGCGAACGCTTCCGAGTTCTCGTTGTGGGGACTCGTGAAGACGGTTCTCGCGCCGGTGGCGTCGCTCAAGCTGACGGTCGCGCTGTTTGCAGTCTCGATTGTGCTGATCTATGTCGGGACGCTGGCACAAGTGGACAAGGACATCTGGGAGGTGATCGGCCTCTACTTCCGCTGTTGGTTTGCTTGGGTGCCGTTTCAAGTGTTCGTCCCGCCGTCGTTCGTCGTCGCCAATGAAGTGCGTGATGCTCAGGACAAGCTCGCTGAAACAACCTACTCGTTCATGGCACTCATTCCGCTCGGGGGATGGAAGGGCAACAACATTGGAGGCGGCTTCTGGTTTCCCGGCGGGGCATTGATCGGCGTGTTGTTGGGAGCGAACTTGCTGTCGGCTCACTTGATCCGCTTCAAAGCGGAAGCACGCGGAGCAAGACTGCTCGCGGGACTCGTCGCGATTGCGGTTGGAGGTGCGGCGACGTGGTTCGTGATTGCGGCGGGGAGCAACTCGAAGGGGATTCAGTCTGAGCCGTTCATCCCGTACAGCACGCTTTGGATCGGGTTCGTCGGGACGCTGGCTTTGCTGGGCCTCGCGGCGGCGTATGCGACCGTTCAGCAGTGGTCGCGCCCGGTGTCCGAATCTCAACCGGCCAAGGGCTGGTTCGTACGCGGTCTGCTGGCCGTCATCACGGCGGGGTTGGTCGCGCTCGTTGGCTGGCTCGTATCTCAGGGAGTCGCGGCTCGGCCGAGTGACTCGTCGCTCCGCATTTTGTGGCAGTTGACTCAGGCGACGTTCGCTGGTGCGGCGCTGTTGGCGGGATGTTGGGTGGTCTTTAAGAAGCGGGCGGGGATCGTGCTGCTGCACGCGGGCGTGGCCTTGATGATGTACTACGAACTGCACGTCTCGCTGACGGCGATCGAAACGCAGATGAACCTCGAAGAGGGCGAGACCAGCGGCTACGTCCACGACATTCGCACCTACGAATTGGCTGTGACCGACAAGAGCGACGCGAAGCAAGATCGCGTCGTGGTGATCCCGCGTTCGCTCCTGCTCGCGTCGGCCGCATCGTTTGGAACGAAGGCACTTCAACCCATCGACACCCCCGACTTGCCGTTCACGCTGGAGATTGCTCGGTTCGAGCCCAGCTCGCATCTGCGCAGTGCCTCGGCGAAGGATGCCAATCCGGCGACAGCGGGCTTGGGTGTCGAATGGTTTGCCGAACCGAAGCGGCCCGGATCAGGGACCGACTCCGACAGCAAGGTCGATATGGCTGCTGCGTATGTGACGCTCAAGTCGCGCGCGGATGGTCAGCCGCTCGGCACGTACCTCGTCGGAATGTTGCTGTCGATGAGCGGTGAGACCGACACCGTGCGCGTGGGCGACAAGGTTTACGAACTCAGTCTCCGTCCGAAGCGTTACTACAAGGACTACCGCTTCACGCTGAATGATGTCCGTGCGGAAAACTACATCGGGACCAGTACCGCCAAGAGTTACGCCTCGACGGTTGCCATCGCCGATTCGACGCGCGGCGTCGATGAAGCGAAG
>JAYTXB010000238.1:0-2715 GCA_043743205.1 Schlesneria sp. | reverse complement strand
CACTCAAACGCAACTTGCCCATCGGCCCCTCGGAAACGTCACCAATGTGACATTTCTATCTTGGACACGATGTGACATCTCTAAATTGGTCTGACAGTCCACGACTTCCGGCTGTTTTCGCGGTCGAATCTCCTGATACGACCGCGTTTGGCTCTGCTTATCAGTCTGGCATTACCATGCCTTCTAAACTCGAAACACTCGGATGTTGCCTGACTGAATCTGTGGCTTGCGAAAATGAGTTTGGAACCGCCTCGCCCGTGTAATGAGGAGTCGCTCGGCCGACCACCATGACAAACCTCAGTCGTCGGTGAGTGGCTCTTGAATCGCTTTTGTGCAGTCGATCAAGAGCCAGCAAATTCCGCTCGCGAGGTACATTCCCGCCAACAGCATGAACAACGGTCCCCAGTTGGTCTGCAACAACGTGCCGCCATCGACCTGATGTTTCGTCGTGTTCCAATCGAGCAGTGTGCCAAACACGATCGGCATTACGATGCCGCCGATCGTGCCGGACGTGTTGATGATGCTGAAGACTGTGGCCGAGTATCGACCGCCGAGATCAGTGCAGGTGCCCCACACGGTTGGCTGGCTCCAGTCACTGAAAAACTTAGCCAGCATCAGGGCAATACTAGCAGCCAAGGCTGCGCTCGCCGGAAGAGAAACACCTTTGCCGAACGATTGCCGCAGCGGTTCGATGAGAGCGGCGAATGTCTCCGACTGACTACTGACGACATACAGCATCGCGCAGCCGATGATTTTGCCGACAAACCCGATCCCACTACGTGACCAACGACGGTTGCCAGTTGCGCCAATCAAGCGATCGTTCAGCCAGCCTCCCGCGATCCCGCCCAGAGCACCGCCCCACAGCGGAAGACTGGCCAGCCAAGCCACACTGGCGATCTTGAGGCCGTGGCGATCCAGAAAGAACTTGCCCATGAGATAGACGAACGCGACATCGGACCCTGCATCCAAAAACTGCTGCACAACGAAGTACCGCAGGCTGCGATTGCGAAAGGCTTGTCGCCATGGCAATCGGCCGGTAAGCGACGCCGGGCCTTCCGCCGAACCCTCCGCGATGAGGCTTCGTTCCGCATCATTCACGCGCGGATCTGCCAGTGGCGAATTCCGAAACAGCAACAGAAACACGAGGCCAAACAGCACTCCTGCGAAGCCCATCACCGCGAGAGCCGTCTGCCATTTTAAGCCGCAGCCGTCCATTAGCACGACACCCAGAATGATTGACGACATCGCACCGCCCGCACGTCCGCAGGTCGTTGCCACCCAGCCTTGAATGGTGGTCCGACTCCGCAACGGAAACCAGACTCGCGTGGCTTTGGTCAGTCCCGGATAGCAGCCCGCTTGAGCCGCTCCAAACAGCAAACGCAACGCGCCGATGGTCGGCAGGTTTCCAGTGAGACCAAATCCGACGAGTGCCACCGACCACAGAATGATGCTCGCGCCGAGAAACAGGTGCGGCCCGAACAGATCGATCGCAATGCCACTTGGGATCTGCCCCGCCGCATATGTCCAGTAGAACAATGAAAAGACGAATCCCGACTGCGTGTGATCGAACTGATAAGTCTCCTGAATCTTCGGCCCGACAATATTCCAGGCATACCGATGCAGATAGAGAAACCACGATGTCCCACAGGCCAATATGAACATCAGCCAACGAACGCTGCTCGGGCGCTCGTCGAGGCTGGTGGGCGATGGGTTGCTCATGCTGTCCGCTTTCGAGAAGAAGGAACGAGGCTCGTTCAAACGTGATGAATGGACGTAGGGAGCGACACATCAACAACTGGCGGTATCAATCTGATGATCGAGGTGAGCCGGGTGCCGTGAGGCCCCGGGTTCTTCGCCGAAAAGTCCGGGGCCTCACGGCACCCGGATCACCAAACTCCGACATTTGTTGATGCGCCGGTTCTAGGCACATCGTTACCACGGCTGCTCGCGACCGACACAGAGAATGAACTGTCCCTGACGGACACGCGCCGCCCAGGCTTGACCGACGACGAGACCATCGACTCCCGCGCGGACAGGCCATGCCGGTTCATCAATTCGGGCGAAGTCGTGCAGGCGACCGACGATGTCACCCCGCTTCACTCGTGCGCCGCACGGCAGGATTTCCTCATAGTGACCGGCGAACGGAGCGGGGACGTAGCACTCGAAGTCCACGATTGCAGCGCACTTCTGAGTTCCGTCGGCGTGATGTGCAATCGGTTCGATCTTTCCCGCGAGTTGACCATGATTGATGGCGGCGGCGAGGACGCCCTGTCGGCCATAGGTCACGCCCTTGCGCAGCACCGCCTCACCCCAACCGAGTTCCGTCCCCACTGTGATCTTGCCAAGTCGTTCCGCTTCGCTCGTGAGCAAACCCGGCGTGTTGTTTTGGTAGACCATGATCATCGGCACTCCGAACCAGCGCGCGGCATCGGCCGTCAGTCGCGCCTGCTCGGGATCGCCGATCGGATGGAAGCTGGCACAGATGTCGAAGCGGACCATCGTCCCTCCCGAGTGGAGGTCGATCACCACGTGAACTTGCGGCCAGAGGTAGTCGCGCACAAACGCCGCCAAACGATGCGTGATCCCGGCCAGAGTCGGCTGCTTCCCCGCACCGTCGATAAACGCGCGGTTCAGGTTGACTCGATCCGCCTCGACACTGTCGCGCGTTCCCGTCCGAAACGCCTCGACGTTCAGCACGGGAATGATGATGACGCG
>JAYTXB010000237.1:0-6375 GCA_043743205.1 Schlesneria sp. | reverse complement strand
GTTCCGCAGTCCGACCACGCTGATCTTGGTCGCGGCCTCCGTGTTGTCATTGTTTCTGCACGACAAGACCGATGCGGCGATGATTCTGTTCATCGTCTTTGCCAGCGTGCTGCTCGGATTCTGGCAGGAGCGAACCGCCGCTCATGCGATTCAGAAGTTGCTCGCGCTGGTGAAAACGCAGACAAATGTTCTGCGTGAAGGCCGCGATCAAACAATTTCGTCGGACGATGTCGTGGCGGGGGACATCATCGAGTTGTCCGCCGGAAGCAGTGTCCCTGGCGATTGCCGGTTGCTCGAGGCGAAGGACTTGCATCTCGACGAAGCGACGTTGACAGGTGAGACGTTTCCCGTCGAGAAGCGGCCCGGCGTGACGGCGGCCAAGGCGTCGTTGGCCGATCGTTCCAACGTGCTCTATCTCGGGACGCATGTTGTCTCGGGAACGGGGCGGGCGGTTGTGGCGGCCATCGGGGACCAGACCGAGTTCGGACGAATCTCCGAACATCTGCGGCTGCGTGCGCCCGAGACCGACTTTGAACGGGGCGTGCGGCGATTCGGTTACTTTCTGATGGAGATCACGCTGCTACTGGTCGTCAGTATCTTCGCCATCAACGTCTACCTGCATAAGCCGGTGCTGGAGTCGCTGCTCTTCGCGTTGGCACTTGCAGTCGGCCTGACCCCGCAATTGCTCCCGGTCATCATCATGGTGAACCTGACTCACGGAGCGAAGCTGATGGCCGAGCGACATGTCATCGTCAGGCGACTCGCCTCCATCGAAAACTTCGGCAGCATGAATGTCCTCTGCTCGGACAAGACCGGCACGCTGACCGAAGGGGTCATTCACGTGCAGTCCACGGTCGATCCACACGGCGAGTCCTCCGAGCTGGTCGCGCGACTCGCGTACCTCAATGCTCTGCATGAGACCGGTTTCACCAATCCTATCGACGATGCGATTCGAGCAATCCCGCCGGCGAATATCGCCCCGTCGATCAAGCTGGATGAAGTTCCCTACGACTTCCTCCGCAAGCGACTGAGCATCCTCATCGAGCAGCAGGGACGGCATCTGCTCATCATGAAGGGAGCGTTGTCGAACGTGCTGGAAGTCTGCACCGAGATTGAACACGCAGACGGAACCCACAGTCCGATCGAGTCGGCACGTGACGAGATCGAGCAGCGTTTTCAGGAGTTCAGCAAGTTGGGATGTCGGACATTGGGAGTCGCCTATCGCGACCTGGGACCAGACCGCGTGGCGACACGGGAACACGAAGTCGAGATGACGTTCGCGGGCTTTCTTGTGCTGCGTGATCCGCCGAAGCCAGATTGCGCCCAGACCATTCAGAAGTTTCGCGAGTTGGGTGTCGCACTGAAGCTCGTCACGGGAGACAACCGCTGGGTGGCCGCAGCAGTCGCGCGGGATGTCGGGCTGTCGGTCGAGTCGCTCGTCACCGGAACCGATCTTCGTCAGATGAGCGACATGGCGCTGGCTCAGCAAGTCCGCTCGATTGACGTGTTTGCCGAGATCGAGCCAAACCAGAAAGAGCGGATCATTCTCGCGCTGCGCAAGGCGGGGCACGTCGTCGGGTATCTCGGGGACGGGATCAACGATGCCACGGCGCTGCACGCTGCCGATGTCGGTATCTCGGTCGATGGGGCGGTGGATGTCGCCAAGGATGCGGCCGATATCGTGTTGTTGCGTCACGATCTTTCGGTCCTGGTCGATGGCATTCAGGCCGGGCGGCAGACGTTCGCCAACACCGTGAAATACGTCTTCATGGCAACGAGTGCCAACTTCGGAAACATGTTCAGCATGGCGGGAGCGTCGCTGTTCCTGCCGTTCCTACCGCTGTTGCCTCAACAAATCTTGCTCGCCAATTTGCTGACCGACTTCTCTGCCATGACCATCGCCAGCGATGGCGTTGACGCTGAAGACACCGCAGTCCCCAGACGGTGGAACATTCACTTTATTCGCAACTTCATGCTCGTCTTCGGAGTCCTCAGTTCGGTGTTCGACTACCTGACATTCGGCGTGCTGCTCTGGTGGTTTCAAGCGGACAAGCTCGCGTTCCGCACCGGCTGGTTCGTGGAATCGGTTTGCTCGGCAACCTTGATCGTCCTCGTGATCCGCACCCGCCGCTCATGCCTGAACAGCCGCCCAAGCCGTCCCTTGCTCTACACGTCGTTGATGGTGGTCGTCGTGACGTTGTTGCTCCCGTTCACTCCAATCGCATCGACGCTAGGATTCGCTCCTCAGTCGCTGCTGTTCACGGCAGTCTTGTTGGTCATCCTCGCCCTCTACGTGGGAGCGGCGGAACTGACGAAGCGGCTGTTCTATGCGAGTGTTCTCGCGCGAATCGAGTGACGTGATTGTGCTCTTGAACAACAACGCAATGGAATAGAGTGAGCCATTTGCCTCGTTTATATCTCACGCGGGGACAACTGAGGGTATTGCCTCGTTTAACCGCGTGGGGTAGACATCGGAGCGGTAGCCATGCCTCACTGAGCGAAGATCACGTGCCGATCAGCCGCCATCTTTGCGGATGCCGGGCAGCCAGTGGCTGAAGAACTCGACCGCTTGTGGGTCTCTTTGAACGGCATTGATGACGTGCGTCCCGATGGCGGTCCCTCCCGCCGCGTAGCAGTAACCGATGGCCACACCTCCCGCAGCGGCGAGTCCGATGGCGACGCCTCCGAACGCGATCCCGCCGACAGCCACTCCGCCCAGCACGAGGGCACCAATGGCGACGCCGCCGATCGTGAGTAGCCCACACGCGAGACCGCCGATCGAGATCACGCCAGCGGTGATGCCGCCCAATGCGATGACTCCGACCGCGAAGTCACCGATGGCGATGATCCCTTTGGCATAGCCGCGACTCTCCCCGCGCGCGGCATCGGGGCCGAGAGCGATGACCACGAGGGGACATCCCCACACCGTTCGCTGCGAGCGATACCGGAACGTTCTCTTCTTTCGCATTTCACTTCCGCCTTTCAAAAATGAGCCATGAATCTCGCATCGACATTTCGGCCGAAGTGGTCCATCGCCGCCACGCTGAGCCAAGCTCAGTGGTGTGTATTTCGACCGGCTGTTACCGACAGCCGCCGACAAACAGCGCGGCCACTAACACGAGGGGAATCGGCAGGCCCAGTAGCAGTGCGATCAGTCCCCAGCGGACGTTACCTCGGCGATCCACGTTTGCTGGCTGGTGGCTTTGTTCAGGCTCTCTTTGCATAGCTTCACTCCTCAAGTTTGTTTCAAGCATCGTTCGGCGGATCACTTCTGATGGCCTTGATAAAGTCGTCCACTTCTTGTTCAGCCACCTCTTTGGCATAGCCGTACTTCTGTTGCAGCAGTCCCGCCAACTGGTCTCGCTTGCCAGCCACGACGGTCAAGTCGTTGTCGGTCAGCTTGCCCCACTTCTCTTTGACGTTACCGGTGAACTGCTTCCAATTGCCTGCGATTTGATCCCAATTCATGATGGTCGTCCTTGTTCGGAGTCTTTGAATTTCCCGCACAACGACACTGGCTGTGCGGCCCGGCATGTCACTGGAGTCGGCTCATGGCAACATCGACGAGAGACACACTCGACAGGCATTTCGCGCGCCGGAATTGCCAGACAGCACTGAGACCGCTGTGCCGGCACTCCTCGGTCAATCGCGGGGCCTCGAAATGAGAGTGACTGAGCGTCGCGCTGATCGGTGGGCGACCTGTCTGGACATTGGCCGATCACTTGTTGTCGAACGAGATCGGTCAGGGCGAGGTCAGGTGTCTGGAGTTCATCCTCGTTGAGAACCGCAGAGGAGACCTTCGGTCGGGCGTTTCGGCGGGGTCGGGAGACCCGCGCCGAAGCGCAGAGAGACACAGGCCGAACAGCAGGCTGACTCACGTGGAACTGCGCGGAGACCCTACGCTGTGACCGTCAGCAACGCTTCGTTCAGGCGAGTGAACTCTGCGTCGAGCCGCGTGGTGAGTTCATTCAGTCGCGACGCGTCGCCGACTCGGCCCAGATTCTCGATCTCCATGGCCAGAGTGACAAACGGCGTCGCCTCGAACGTGGCCGCGAGGCCGCGCAGGCTGTGGGCACTCAGGGTGACTTGTTCGAGCGAGTTGATTCTCAGCCCGTCGTGCAGTTGCTCCAGCAATTGCGGAGCATCCTCGAGGAAGTAGGCGGCCAACGTGGCCAACAACGTCGTGTTGCCGCTCATGCGCTGCAATGCGACTTCAATGTTGATCGGGTTGCGAACGGGTGTCGTGGGAATGGTCATAATCGGACGGACTCAGTGAACGTGTGCAGGGGACTCTCGTACCCATACCTCGCGCGACGGAAGATGAGGTTTCGAGAGATCAGCCGGAACGCGCTCGCGTCCGGTTCGGAAATCAATCGTCACTGCGGTAGGTGGTGCGTGCCGTCTACACGTTGGCGAGTTCTTCTACATCGATCCGCACTTTGCGTTCCATCGAGATGTTGAACGTCGCGATGCGGTCGCGAATCTTGCCCCGTGTGACGCCGAGGATTTCTGAAGCCTGACTTTGGTTGCCATTGGTCGCCTGCAAGACGCGGGTGAACAGATAGCGTTCGAGCCGATCAATCGCTTCGAGCGACAGTTGCGTCGATTTCGCGAGCAGTCGTTCTTCGATGTACGGTCCAAGGCTCGCGATGGGCGGACAGTCGGCAGCATTCAACGTCAGACCGCCCGGTGCGGCGCTGGTTGCGGGAACGTGGCCGCGCGTTGGAAGATTGGCAGTCACTTCGCGCGGCAGGAACTCGGGGATGATGATCGGGCCGATGGCGTTCAAGACCGCTTGCTGCACGACGCTTTGCATCTCACGGACATTTCCCGGCCAACCATAGTTTGACAGGATTTCGAGGCACTCCGGCGAGAGTCCTTCGATGTGATGCTTGTTAAACGTGCGTTGAGCCTGCCCCAAAAAGTATCTCAACAGGAGCGGAATATCGCCCGTTCGCTCGCGGAGTGGCGGGACCGTGATGGTCATTCCGTTGAGTCGATAAAACAGGTCGGCGCGAAACGTTTTCTCTTCGACCATCTGTTCCAAGGGGCGATTGGTCGCGGTGATGATGCGTACGTTCGTGGTGACCGTTTCGTTGCCGCCGACACGCTCGAATCTCTGGTCTTGCAGCAGTCGGAGAATCTTGCCTTGCACAATGAGGGCCATGTCGCCGACTTCATCCAAAAAGATCGTGCCGCCGTCGCATTGTTCAAACTTGCCGATACGCCGCCGCTCGGCACCGGTGAACGCACCCTTCTCGTGGCCGAACAGTTCACTCTCCAACAACGTGTCGGGGAGCGCCGCGCAGTTGATCGCCATATACGGCTGATCGCGTCGGTGGCTGTGTTGATAGAGGGCTTGAGCGACGAGCTCTTTCCCGGTGCCACTTTCACCGCGAATCAAGACCGGCACATCTTGAGCGGCGACGCGCCCGATCGACTTGAATACATCGAGGATTTGCGGGCTGCGTCCCACGAACAGCTTGCCAGAGGTCTCCGTTTCCAGGTCGGCAGCCAGTGCGACGGTAACGTTCATCAACTGGCGCGAGTGAATGGCTGTTTGAACAAGCCGATTCAATTGTGCCAGATCGAGCGGCTTCGACACGTAGTCGTAAGCCCCGAGTTGCATGGCCGTGATGGCCGTCCCGCTGCCACTGTCGGCCGTGACGAAGATCACGGGCAGACGGCGGTCAATCGCCTGGATGTCTTGCAGGATTTCCAAGCCGGAGCGGCCCGGCAGCATGATGTCCAGCAGCACGACATCGGGACGGCGACTCGCCACGAGGAGGAGTCCCTCTTCTGCCGTCGCCGCCGTGATGACTTCGACCGGCATCGTTTCCAAAGAAGTCTGAACCATCAGACGCAGACTGCGATCATCATCGACAACAAGCACCAATGACATGGTTGTCTCTCCGATCATCTTGGGAATCATCGCCTCGGTCATCACAGCACGGAGGGACACGGTAGCCGAACGCGGCGTCAGTCACCATCAGCATGACTCATAGTTGCCAAACGCGAGGGGTGCAGTCGCCCATCGGTGGTCAGTCTTCCGGTCCCCTCGCCCCCGTCTTCGGAGGAGAGGGCTAGGGTGAGGGGGCCGAGTTGTCGAAAGTCGTCAAAAACGAAACGCGAATTCAGAGGGCGGAAGGCGCTCGCATTGATCTCCGTGCTTCACGGCTCCCCTCGACAAATCCCCCCTCACCGTTTCCCCCCGAGGACGGGCGGGCGAGGGGACCAGAGTCTAACCACCAATGGGCGACTGCACCCAAACGCGAATGCCGTTCCTTAAGGCGAGCGGCAGGAGTTCGCATACCAACCGTAGACCGGACGCCTACGTCCGGTCGGCTCAAACAGACCGGACGTAGGCGTCCGGTC